>JAJQCB010000026.1 GCA_021203005.1 Clostridiales bacterium
GGAAAGAAGAGTTATACAGGTATGTTGACCATACGGCATTGAACGCCTGGAGTTCATGGAAAGATATCAAGAATTTATGTAATGAAGCCATTATTTTTCGGATGGCGTCTGTGTGTATTCCCAGCTCTTATGTCAAGAGGGTCAGTGATTCTTTTCCCGGATTAAATATCTGTACTGTTGTCGGTTTTCCGCTCGGCAATGCGAATACTGCAGCGAAAGTCGCGGAGACCAGACAGGCAATTGCGGACGGAGCGAACGAGATTGACATGGTGATCAACATCGGTCTGGTGAAGAACAGTAAATTTCAGAAAGTGACAGATGAGATTCGGCTGGTGAAAGAAGCAGCCGGGGAGCATATTTTAAAAGTCATTATTGAGACCTGCTATCTGACAGAGGATGAGAAGACCGCGGTATGCCGCTGTGTCTCGGAGGCGGGCGCTGATTTTATCAAGACATCCACGGGCTTCGGCAGCGGAGGCGCTACGCTGGAGGATGTGAAGCTCATGCGGGAGCATATTGATCCGCAGGTGCAGATCAAGGCGGCCGGCGGCATCAGTACCCGGGAAGAGATGGAGCAGTACATCGAGGCGGGCTGCAGCCGGATCGGGACAAGCCGTGCGATCCGGATTCTGTCTCAATAAATGTTACTATTCACAGCGCATTGATATTTGAAACAGGATCGTTATGCTTGCACGTAAGAGACTGTTTACAAATGTTGATGTATCCTGTGAATGGCTGTGAATCATTACTATCCACAGGTTACCCGCAGGATGGCAGACCGGTTTTGCCCGGCGGCGATTCTGCTTTAATAAAGATAATATTTAAAGAAAAGGAAGGTTGAGAGTAGTATGGCAAAGATTGATTTGAATCAGTATGGCATCACCGGAACTTCAGAGATTGTTTACAATCCGTCTTTTGATTTCCTGTATGAGGAAGAAGTCAAGCCGGAGCTGGAAGGCTATGAGAAAGGTCAGGTCAGCGAGCTTGGCGCCGTGAACGTTATGACCGGCATCTATACCGGACGTTCTCCTAAGGACAAATATATCGTGATGGATGAGAATTCCAAAGACACCGTATGGTGGACTACCGATGAATATAAAAATGATAACCATCCCGCCAGCCAGGAGACCTGGGAAGCGGTGAAGAAGCTGGCGATCGAGCAGCTTTCCGGCAAGAGGCTTTTTGTGATGGATGCGTTCTGCGGTACAAACGCGGACACCCGCATGGCAATCCGCTTTATCATGGAGGTTGCGTGGCAGGCTCATTTTGTAAAGAACATGTTCATCCGTCCCTCCGAGGAGGAACTGGAGAACTTCAAGCCGGACTTCGTGGTATATTGTGCATCCAAGGCAAAGGTTGAGAACTACAAAGAGCTTGGCCTGAATTCTGAGACTGCTGTTGTATTCAACATCACCAGCCGTGAGCAGGTTATCCTGAACACCTGGTACGGCGGCGAGATGAAGAAGGGTATGTTCTCCATGATGAACTACTATCTGCCGCTGAAGGGCATCGCTTCCATGCACTGCTCTGCAAACACTGATATGAACGGTGAGAACACGGCAATTTTCTTCGGCCTTTCCGGTACAGGTAAGACCACTCTTTCCACAGACCCGAAGCGTCTACTGATCGGCGACGACGAGCATGGTTGGGACGACAACGGCGTCTTCAACTTCGAGGGCGGCTGCTATGCGAAGGTTATCAACCTGGATAAGGAATCTGAGCCGGATATTTACAACGCGATCAAGCGCAACGCTCTGCTGGAGAACGTGACGCTGGATGCGGACGGCAAGATTGATTTCGCTGATAAGAGCGTGACGGAGAACACCCGTGTATCCTATCCGATCGACCATATTGAGAATATTGTGCGCCCGGTTTCCGCAGCTCCGGCGGCGAAGAACGTGATCTTCCTCTCCGCGGATGCGTTCGGCGTACTTCCTCCGGTATCCGTACTGACCCCGGAGCAGACAGAGTACTATTTCCTCTCCGGATTTACCGCAAAGCTTGCAGGTACGGAGCGCGGTATCACCGAGCCGACCCCGACCTTCTCCGCATGCTTCGGACAGGCTTTCCTGGAGCTTCATCCGACCAAATACGCGGAGGAACTTGTAAAGCGCATGGAAAAGAGCGGTGCGAAGGCATACCTGGTGAACACCGGCTGGAACGGCACCGGAAAGCGTATCTCCATCAAGGATACCCGCGGCATCATCGACGCGATCTTAAACGGCGATATCTTAAACGCACCGACCAAGAAGATTCCGCTGTTCAATCTGGAGGTTCCCACAGAGCTTCCCGGCGTTGACACCGGCATTCTGGATCCGAGAGACACCTACGCGGATGCTTCCGAGTGGGAGACCAAGGCGAAAGATCTGGCGGGACGTTTCGTCAAGAACTTCAAAAAGTATGAGGGCAACGAGCTCGGCAAGGCATTGGTTGCGGCCGGTCCCGAGGCATAATCAATTGCATGTATTTGGGGGGGTCAGACCCCGGAAAGAAAGTATAAAATCAATCTAAAATTAATATAAAATGTTCAGATTTTGTGTCCGGCAAACGATGGTAATATTATGCAAGTGATTGAATCGCGAATGGCTGTTGACGAATCGGCACATCATAGAGTATAATCATCTCAGATGTAATTCCTGGGGTGTACGAGAGCCTTGCTTTTTTGAACCTACATTTACGTTTATGGGACTCCTACATTGTATGATGGATGTCAGGCCGCCTTGTATCAGCGGAAGGCAGAAGTTGTATTGCGGACACCCACCTGGCACTTTTTGCTGGGCGTCAAAATCGCGGGTACGGCACTTTGGGAATTACAGATGATAAATTACGAAGACGCAAAAGATAATAGTACTGATCTGCAAAAGATGATTTTTCTACGGAAGATAAATCGATAAAGTACGAATGAGAAAGGCAGCTGCTTTGGGCAGCTGCTTTTTCTGCATACATAGGCTAAGCGTGTAATTGAAATGACTGTTTTTAATAGTAAGATTTAATCTGCAAAAAGGAGTATTTCAAAGTTGAGCAGGGGTGGCTATTGTTTTGGAAAATACAGAACATATGGTGATTTTCGTGGAAGAAAAATAAGGACAAAGATTCGTGTGAGGCTGTTTTTGCTGCTTTTGTTTTGTGTGGTTCTGAGCCTGGAAATCGGATTTCTGACGAATAAAAGTGCAGAGCAGAAGAACCAGGAAGAAGAGAGTGTTTTAACTGCTGAACTGGCCGGATACCTGCAGATTCTCTCATTTTCCCCGGCGGAGACCAAGGCGTGGCTTCTGGCGGATATGGGGACATATCTGACAGGCGCTGATGTAGATCTGATCTTGGATTTTCTGGAATTGGACTCTTTTGCGGAGTCACTGCGTGCAGAGGTTTCTTTTGAAGATAGGGAAGAGATTTCCCGCCGGAAATGGTGCGTGATCTATGAAAAGATGATTGATTATCTTGAATTAAGTGATCAGGTGCAGGTCGTCACGATACAGTATCTGGGAATGCTTGCAGACGAGAACCGTGTCATGGCGGACAGTGGAAACTATGACTGCGATCCGGCCAGCGTGAATTTTGTCTATGGGGAAACCTATGAAGTCTACATAAGCGGAAATCTTCTGCTGGGGCTGCGGGCAGGCACAGAAGAGACGGAGGCTGATGGTACGGTATCGGAAGAACCGGATATGTTTATAGAGGTCAGTGTGCCGGATACGGTGCGAGTTTTGCTGACGCAGGATAACAATGAGTCGGTGTATCGGGATAGTGTGAGGATTAAGGGCTCTCAGCCGCTGCAGATCAGCGGCGGAGATCATACCTATGAGGCGGATGCAGATGACGTGACAGACTGTGCAAGCCTGATGGATGAATGGGAGGTGAATGAACTTGTCGCAGAGGCTTGTGAAGACGGAAAAATCTGTGTTGTCAATGAAGAGGGAAGTGCTGTTTCCTCCTGGTACAGAGGGAGTTTCCATTTGTATCGGAATGAGAGCGGGATCTGGATTGTGAACGAGGCAGATCTGGAAGAGTATCTTTACGGCGTGGTGCCGGGTGAGATGCCGGAGAGTTTTGCGGAGGAGGCGCTGAAAGCGCAGGCTGTCTGTGCCCGCACGTACGCCTGCTATCTGGTAGCGAAAAGCGGATATGCGGAATATAATGCCGATATCAATGATACGACGGATTGCCAGGTGTATCTTCCTTCCAAAGAAAATGAAAAGGCAACGGCTGCAGTGGAGGCTACACGCGGCATGGTTCTGGAGTATCAGGGATTTCTGGCGACAATCTATTATTTTTCCACATCTTGCGGGTATACTTCGGGGATGGAAGTCTGGCAGGCGGAGGAGATTCCGTATCTGGCTGGTGTTTCGCTTCTGAGCGGGGAGAATGCATATGTTACTGTGACCGGGGAGGAAAATGATGAGAATGGAAATGAAGAAACTCTGATCAGTGAGGAAGACGGAGAAGCGGCAGGAGTGGATTTTGATTCCTTCCTGAGGGATTCGGAGGTGGAAGCATATGACGCTTCGAGCAGGTATTTCCGATGGGAGGCGAAACTGGATATGGCATCCGTGCAGGAGGAAGTGAAGCAGGCGCTGGCAGCAGAACTGAAAAAGGGTTCGTCGAAGGTTACACTCTCAGATGGCGCCGGTGAGAGTATGAACGACACTGCCGGTCTCGGGGAATACGTCAGCATGTCTGTGGCAGAGCGCAATTCGTCCGGAGTCGTGACGGATCTGCGGATTAAATTTGCAGATGGATACGCGGATATTTACCATGAGAACATGATACGGGCGATTCTGGGACTGGCGATGAAGGAGCTTACGGATAAAAATGGCGATTTCGTGTATACTCTGGATATGCTGCCCAGTGCGGCGATTTCAATTGACTGCGCAGATGACGGAACCTGCTATGTGTATGGAGGCGGTCTCGGACACGGCATCGGAATGAGCCAGTATGGAGCAGACGGCATGGCGCAGACAGGGAAGAGTTGTGAGGAGATCCTGGAAATATTTTTTCCGGGAACGGAGATTTCGAAGTCATAAGCTGACGAACCTTTCCCTGCTGTGCGGTTATATGGGAGAGTAATCCCCGGGAAAGTTGTATAATTGAGAAGCGAAAAACCCGGGAAAGAAGAAAATGCGAGAAAAGTAGTGCCATGTGGGAAACCCGGAATCCGGGAAGCAAAGGCAGAAAATATTAATTGAAAAAACACTTGCTACATACCGGAAAAAATGATATTGTTCTACGGGTGACTGAGCGGAATTCACTATATCATGAATGGCGGATTGGATTGTGATGAAATTACGATATGAGGAGAGTGAAGATGCGTCAGATCGTTTTGCACATCTTAAGAAAAGTGAAAGAAGATGATATCGGCGCCTATGCGGGGCAGGCAGCGCTCTTTCTGATTATGTCCATCATCCCGTTTTTGCTGGTCCTGGTATCACTGATCCGCTATACACCGGTCACAGAGTCCCTTCTTCTGACAGCGATTGATCTGGTCAGCCCCGGGTATATGTCGTCTACTGTGATTTCGATTGTGGATGAGGTTTATCACAATACCGGCGGCGTCCTGGTGGTATCGTTAATTTTTGCAGTCTATTCCGCGGCAAAAACGATCCAGAGTCTGCGGTATGCCCTGAACAAGGTGTATGAGATTGAAGAGACCAGAAACTGGTTTATCCTCCGGCTGAGGGCCATGTTTGAGACTTTTGCGCTGATTATAGCGATTCTGCTCCTGATGGTTCTTCTGATGTTCGGGCAGGGGATTCAGGAGGTTCTGGTGGAGTACGCGCCTTTTGTGGCTGTGGTGACTGAAGTTATTTTAAAGCTGCGGCTGCTGATTCTCTTTTTTGCGCTGACCGGAATTTTTGTCGTTGTTTACAAGGCGATCCCGAACCGGAAAGCTACCTTCCGAAGCCAGCTGGTGGGGGCGGTCGGCTGTACCGCGGCCTGGTATATTTTTACCTTTGGCGTCTCCATTTATATCAATTATTTTAATGGATTTTCTTTGTATGGGAGCCTGACATCCCTGGTGCTGATTATGTTCTGGCTCTACTTTGCCATGTATATTTTTCTGGTTTGCGGTGAGGTTAATTCTTCTTTTGAACTGATTTTTATTGAGATGAAGATATATTTAAAACAGAAACGGCAGAAGAAGAAACGCTGAGTTTGTTGCGTGAAAATCGTGGGAGAATTAACAATAATCGAAAACATTATGGGTTTATAGGGTAAATTTGTTGAAAAAGGGCTTGATGTAAAAAATAAGCCGTGTTAAAATAGTTAACAGTTTGAGCGGGAAAGGGATTCTATGCCGGACCTGCTTGATAGAATTAAGAAAAGGCTGTGAAGATGCCAGTAGGCGGATGTTCGGATTACAGAGAGGGTGTGTGATGCGCTGAGAGCATACCTAAGGAAAGAAATCCACTGAATTTCTCATCGGAGCTGCTGATCTGAACTTTGTTGGAGAAAAGTAGGGTCAGACGTCGCCACGCACGTTACGCGAGAGAGAGTCCGGCTATGTCATTTGATTCATGGTATGATGGCCGGGAAGCCGGGTGGTACCGCGAATTTTAACTTCGTCCCTGTTGTGGATGGAGTTTTTCTTTTTTTATTTATTGAATTTATTGTAACGAGAGGAGAATCAGAATGAAAGAGAAGTTAAGACAGATCAGGGAACAGGCTCTGGCGGACATCGCCGGTTCTGACAGCCTGGCCAGACTGAACGAGGTCAGAGTTGCTGTTCTCGGGAAGAAAGGGGAACTGACTGCCGTCTTAAAGGGCATGAAAAATGTAGCTCCCGAGGAGCGCCCTCTGGTGGGGCAGATGGTCAATGAGACGCGCGCAGCTATCGAAAACGCTCTGGAGGAGAAGAAACAGCAGATGGAAGCGCTCCTCCTGGAGAAAAAGCTGAAAGAGGAAGTCATCGACGTGACCCTTCCCGCGAAGAAAAATAAGGTCGGACACCGCCATCCCAATATGGTCGTCCTGGACGAGCTGGAGCGGATTTTTGTCGGAATGGGTTATGAGGTGGTGGAAGGTCCCGAGGTAGAGTATGACTACTATAATTTCGAGGCTTTGAATATTCCCGCTAATCATCCGGCCAAGGATGAGCAGGACACGTTCTATGTGGGCAACGATATCCTGCTGCGGACACAGACTTCTTCCGTGCAGATCCGTATCATGGAGGAGGGCAGGCTGCCGATCCGCATGATCGCGCCGGGCAGAGTGTTCCGCGCGGACGAGGTGGACGCGACGCATTCACCGACATTCCATCAGGTCGAGGGACTGGTTGTAGATAAAAACATTACATTTGCGGATTTGAAGGGAACGCTGGAAGCTTTTGCCCATGAGTTTTTCGGACCGGAAGTGAAAGTAAAGTTCCGCCCGCATCATTTCCCGTTTACGGAGCCCAGCGCGGAGCTGGATGTCTCCTGCTTTAAGTGCGGCGGAAAAGGCTGCCGTTTCTGCAAGGGCGAGGGCTGGATTGAGATCCTGGGCTGCGGCATGGTGCATCCGCACGTGCTGGAAATGAGCCATATCGATCCGAAAGAATACACCGGTTTTGCGTTCGGCGTGGGTCTGGAGCGGATCACGCTGCTGAAATACGAGATTGATGATATGAGATTGTTATACGAAAATGATATCAGATTTTTACAGCAATATTAGCGCAAGCATTGAGAAGAAAAGACCTCTGCGATTGAAAAACAGAGCGGCAAATTTATTTGTCGAAATGTTTTGAAAGAGCAGAGAAGTTTTTCGGCGAAAGCCGGAAAACGAGAGAAATCGTCAGATTTCTCGAGTCTTTTCTGGATTAGAGAAAAGAAAGGAAAACTACCATGGTTACATCTTTAAAATGGATAAAGGCTTATGTGCCGGATTTAAATGTGGGACCGCAGGAGTACATGGATGCCATGACTCTGTCCGGTTCCAAAGGAGAGGGATTTCAACGGCTGGATGAGAATCTGGACAAGATCGTGATCGGTCACGTGCTGTCTGTGGATCCTCATCCCAATGCGGATAAACTGGTAATCTGCCAGGTGGATGTCGGGACGGAGACGGTGCAGATTGTCACCGGTGCGCCAAATGTATTTGCCGGTGCGAAGGTGATCGTTGTTCTGGACGGCGGAAATGTGGCTGCGACGCATTCTGATGGAAAAGCAGCCCCCGGCGGAGTCAAAATCAAGGCCGGGAAGCTCCGGGGAGTGGAATCCTACGGTATGATGTGTTCCATCGAGGAGCTCGGCTCCACCACGGATATGTATCCGGATGCGGCGGAGGACGGCCTCTATATTCTGCCGGAGGATGCCCCGGTGGGCGGGAGCGCGGTGGAGTACCTCGGCCTGGACGATGCGGTGATTGAGTATGAAATTACCTCCAACCGTGTCGACTGCTTTTCCGTTCTCGGCATTGCCAGGGAGGCAGCAGCGACGTTTGACAAGGAATTTGTGCCGCCTGTGGTCACAGAGACGGGAAACGATGAGGATGTCAACGATTATATCAAGGTTACCGTGGAGGACGGTAATCTCTGCTCCCGCTACACGGCGCGCGTGGTGAAAAATATTAAATTGGCGCCCTCGCCGGAATGGATGCAGCGCAGGCTCGCGGCTCACGGAATCCGTCCGATCAACAATATTGTCGACATTACAAACTATGTGATGGAAGAGTATGGCCAGCCTATGCATGCATATGACCTGGATACTATCGCGGGACATGAGATCCGGGTGCGCCGTGCGAAAGACGGAGAGAATTTTGTCACTCTGGACGGTCAGGAGCGCGCGCTGGATGATTCTGTTCTGATGATCTGCGACGGGGAGAAAGCTGTCGGTATCGCCGGTATCATGGGCGGAGAGAACTCCATGATCACGGACGATGTGCACACGATGCTTTTCGAGGCGGCCTGCTTTGACGGAACCAACATCCGTCTCTCCAGCCGCAAGGTGGGGCTGCGGACCGACGCTTCCGCCAAGTTTGAGAAGGGACTGGATCCGAACAACGCCATCGAGGCCATGAACCGCGCCTGCCAGCTTGTGGAAGAACTCGGTGCCGGTGAAGTGGTCGGCGGTGTGGTGGATGTCTACCCGTCCCCGCGGACGGAGAGCCGGATCCCGTTTGACGCGGACTGGATCAACCATCTGCTGGGCACGGATATCTCTGCGGAGACTATGATCGGTTATCTGAAGAAAATAGACCTGGGCTTTGACGAGGAGACGAAAGAAGTCATCGTGCCGACCTGGCGCCAGGATCTGCTGCGCGATGCGGATATCGCGGAGGAGGTTGCGCGTTTTTACGGTTACAAAAATATCCCGACGACGCTGCCGCATTCCACCACGGCGGGCAAGCTTTCCTATAAGCTCCGCATTGAATCCATTGTCAGCAATGCGGCGCAGTACTGCGGTTTTTCCCAGGGGATGACCTACTCCTTTGAGAGCCCGAAGGTGTTCGACAAACTCCTGATCCCGCAGGACAGCAGGCTGCGCGATACCGTGACAATCTCGAACCCGCTGGGTGAGGATTTCAGCATTATGAAGACGCAGCCGGTCAATGGGATGCTGACTTCCCTGGCAACCAATTTTAACCGCAGAAATAAAAACGTCCGTCTGTATGAGCTGGGCAATGTCTATCTGCCGAAGCAGGTTCCCATGACGGAACTGCCGGAGGAGCGGATGACGCTGACGTTCGGGTTTTACGGCGAGGGCGATTTCTATACGATGAAAGGCGTGATCGAGGAAATCTTTGCGGCGGTCGGTATGAAAAAGCGGCCGACTTATGATCCGAATGCCGGGATTCCTTTCCTGCATCCGGGACGTCAGGCCAATGTGATTTACGATAAGACCTGTGTCGCTTACCTGGGCGAGGTGCATCCGACGGTCGCAGCGTCTTACGGAATCAAAGAACGCGTTTATCTTGCGGTGGTGGATATGCCGGAAATCGTAAAACGGGCGGCGTTTGATCAGAAATACGAGGGCATTGCCCGTTTCCCGGCGGTAAGCCGTGACCTTTCCCTGGTCGTGCCGGAGCATGTTCTGGCCGGTGAGATCGAGGCAATTTTTGTTCAGCGCGGCGGAAAGATGCTGGAGTCCTGCGAACTCTTTGATATTTATCAGGGATCCCAGATCAAGGCAGGGTTTAAATCGCTGGCGTACAAGCTTACATTCCGCCTGAAAGACCGGACGCTGGAGGAGAGCGATATCACTTCCGTTATGAAAAAAATCATGAACGGCTTAGAGCGGATGGGAATTGAGTTGAGAGAGTAGCGTTATGAAGACAAGTGATTTTTACTTTGACCTGCCTCAGGAGCAGATCGCGCAGGATCCCCTGGAGGATCGCTCCGCCTCCCGCATGCTGGTGCTCGACAAAGAGACCGGAGAGACCATACATACGGTGTTTAAGCGGATTGTCGATTACCTGCAGCCGGGCGACTGTCTGGTGCTGAATAATACGAAGGTGATTCCTGCCCGTCTTTACGGCGAGCGGGAGGGCACCGGCGCCAGTATTGAGATTCTTCTGCTGAAACGGAAAGAGCATGATATCTGGGAGACACTGGTAAAACCCGGGAAAAAGGCAAAGATCGGGACAAAAATTATCTTTGGCGGCGGTCTTCTGACCGGGGAGGTTATCGACATTGTGGAGGAAGGAAACCGCCTGATTCAGTTCGCCTATGAGGGAATCTTTGAGGAGATTCTGGATCAGCTGGGACAGATGCCCCTGCCTCCCTACATCACGCATCAGCTGCAGGACAAAAACCGCTACCAGACGGTTTACGCTAAGTATGAGGGATCCGCAGCCGCGCCTACGGCGGGACTTCATTTTACGCCGGAGCTGCTCCGCCAGGTGCGGGAGATGGGTGTGAATATTGCAGAGGTGACGCTCCACGTCGGCCTTGGCACATTTCGCCCGGTCAAGGTGGATAACGTTCTCGACCATCATATGCATTCGGAATTCTATCAGGTTACGGAGGAAGCGGCGCAAATAATCAATGAGACCAAAGCAGCCGGCGGAAAGATTATCTGTGTGGGGACCACAAGCTGCCGCACGATTGAGTCGGCGGCGGGAGCGGACGGCCGTGTTCGACCCGGCAGCGGGTGGACGGATATCTTTATCTACCCGGGTTACCGGTTTAAAGTGCTGGACTGTCTGATCACGAATTTTCATCTGCCGGAGTCCACGCTGCTCATGCTGGTGTCCGCGCTGGCGGGGCGGGAGCATGTGCTGGCGGCGTATGAGGAGGCGGTGAAGGCCGGATATAGATTCTTTTCTTTTGGCGACGTTATGCTGATTGTATAGGCTGATTCTCAAAATATGTAATATAAACGATTGATTTTTCATATAATATACGAAAATATCAGTCAAATGAAAGCTAAGAGGGCTTATGAGGACAAAACGCCCCCAGAGGATGCCGCCTCTGGGGGCTCTTGTGTGTTATGGAGGCAGATCGGGTGGAGTGCTATTACTTTGCAATTGACTTAAAATCATATTTTGCCAGCTGTGAGTGCGCGGACCGCCATCTCGACCCGCTGAAAACCAATCTGGTGGTGGCGGATGAGTCCCGGACAGAGAAGACGATCTGTCTCGCGGTTTCTCCGTCCCTGAAAGCGCATGGCATTCCGGGGCGTCCCCGCCTGTTTGAGGTGGTACAGAGGGTAAACGAGGTCAATGCCGAGCGTTTAAACAGGCTTCGCCGCCTGACGAAGAACCCGCAGGCGGTATTTACCTCCGCCTCCTATGATGCTGAGGCGCTGGAACAGAATCCGTTTCTGGAACTCTCCTATCTTGTCGCGCCGCCGAGAATGGCGCGGTATGTGGAGACTTCGGCGCAGATCTATTCGATTTATCTGCAGTATGTCGCGCCGGAGGATATTTTTGCGTACAGTATTGACGAAGTGTTCATTGATGCCACGGCTTATCTGAATACCTATCGTATGACGGCGCATGAGCTTTGCATGAGCATGATCCGGGAGGTGCTTTACGCCACAGGGATTACGGCTACCGGCGGGATCGGGACGAATCTGTACCTGGCAAAGATTGCCATGGATATCGTAGCCAAGCGCGTTCCGGCTGACAAAGATGGCGTGCGGATTGCGGAGCTGGATGAGCGCTCTTACCGGACAAAATTGTGGGGACACAGACCGCTCACCGATTTCTGGCGCGTGGGCTCTGCCACAGCCCGGAAGCTGGAGCAGCACTGCCTGCATACGATGGGAGATGTAGCGCGGGAGTCGCTGGTTAACCCGGAATGGTTTTATAAGACCTTTGGTATTGATGCAGAGATTCTTCTCGACCATGCCTGGGGAATTGAGCCGGTTCGGATGGAGCAGATTAAAAATTATAAGTCGGAGAACAACAGCATCTCCGAAGGGCAGGTGCTCCCGGAGCCGTACACTTATGAAAAAGCCGGGATTATTGTCCGGGAGATGGCGGATAATATAGTCATGCAGCTGGTAAATAAAAAACTGGTCACAGATTCCATCACCCTGGATATCGGATATGACCGGGAAAATGTGGATAAAGGGGTCTGCACAGGTGCTACAAAGTCCGATCATTACGGCAGATTCGTCCCCAGGCCGGCGCACGGAAGCACCCGTCTGGCTCCCACGAACCTCGGGTCGCAGATTATTCCCGCAGCGGTAGGAATTTTTGAGCGGATTGCCGACCCGCGGTTTACGATCCGCCGGATTACGATTGCGGCCGGTCATGTGACAGAGGACGAGGGGATTACTCAGCTGGATCTGTTTACGGATGTCCGGAAGCAGGAAAAGGAAAAGAAACTGCAGGAAGCCATTGTGTCCATCAAAAATCGTTATGGAAAAAATGCCGTGTTGAAAGGAACGAATTTTGGGGAAGGCGCGACCGGACGTCAGCGCAACAGGAGTATCGGCGGACACCGGGCCGGGGAAGAGACAGAATAAAAATTAAATGCCTCCTGGAAATTTTATCAGACTATTGCAATCGAACAGATGTTCGTTTATAATAGGGCTACCTGATAAGAAAGGAGGCGCGAGGACCGTATGCATCCCAAAGCGCAGAGATTACATCCGCATCTGGAAAGAGTATATGTTGCAGTAAACTCTGATTTTGATCCGACCGGCTACGTACAGCCCCGGTCCGTCACATGGCAGGACGGGCGTACCTTTCGAATCGATAAGGTGAAGGATTTCCGCCCCGCGGATACCGTCGGACTGCATTTGTCCGGCGACTGCTACACTGTGATTATCAATGGGAGAGAGACGCATCTGTATTTCGAGCGCACGGATCCGCATCTGAGCCGCAGCCGCGTCGGGCGTTGGTTTGTGGAGACTTATCAGGGGAAGTGACACCAGAGATGATTTTTCTGTGAAAATGGTTTTGCTTGTGTGAGTGGAGTTCCTGCTTCACAGGCACGTATTGAAACGTTTGGGAAAGAGATATTATGTCAGCAGAAGAAAAATACAGAGATATTATTGATAAATCGTGGGACAGCGATCCAGACTTTTTTATCCGCCATCCGCGGATGTCCCTGGAAGACCGTGCAAAGATCTTTGCGCCGTTTGCAGCCTTAAGAGGGCATGGGGACCGTCTTCAGGAGGAAACCGGAAAGCTGCTTCGCATTCCGCGGGTGGAATTATCTGAGGAGGAAACGGAGCTTCTCTCTGACAGGCTTTCACGGATACAAAAGGGGATGGATATTACCGTCACGTATTTCGAGCCGGACCACTGTGAGGGGGATATGGGATATTATCTTGAATTGTCGGGAATCGTACGCGGGATAGATCCCGTCAGCCGGGTGATCCGGATTGAGGTGGATGATGCAGATGAAAAAGGTGCTCTGATAAAGATGATCCGGTTCGCGGATCTGGCTGCAATTGACGGGGGCAATGAGATATTTGCCCGGTGTTTTAATGAATGTACTTAAGCATTTGCTGCGAAAAATGATGTCAAAATCTTCCATGCCTTACAATCTTGTTAGTGTATAATTATAGTTGGCATAAATAGGAA
>JAJQCB010000119.1 GCA_021203005.1 Clostridiales bacterium
AATAGTAGGTGCGGTTCTGCTGCACCCCGATGACGTCCACGCCGAACTTCCGCAGGCTCTCGATATCATTGTAAAGGCTCTTCCGCTCCGCCGAGATATCATATTTCGCCAATTCCTCTATGATCTCCGCCATGCTGATGGAATGGGTCTCATCCGTCTTCTCCATCAATATCCTCATCAGATACACGATTTTCAGTTTCTGGTTTGCACTCTTTGCCATGATAATATCCTCTCCAGTTTTTATAAAATAAGAATACCATGAGGCAGACGGATTGACCACTCCCATTTTTAAATGTTGTCCAATAATCCGGACACAATCGCGACTTCGATATGGTAGCTATTTTACAACAATGGCTTATAGATAAAATTCTTATACCCGGCAATGTACTTCCTGTAATCTACGCGAACCACCGGGCGTTCCCCAACCATTTCAGCATGATGAAAAGCAAGATTGCCGACATATCCCGGGTAATTGACAGTCCGGTTCCGATTAACCGACATGATACTGTCCGGTCCTTTTTTGCGATGTGAATCTTTTTTGATTTGCTCATGATGTTGCGCTCCTTATAAAATATTTTTCCATAAAGAAGCGCAATAGAATGTGCCCCAGCACATTCTTGCGCCGAGCGCGGTCGCTTTAGCGACATGACTCCCCACGCGCGAGTGTGCCTCCCCACGGAGTGTTTTTTTGTCTCATAGAATGGTTTTCCTATGAGACAAAAAAACTCCCATCGTCATCGACGGGAGCTTATGATCCATATATGCAGTCCCATCGAATCAAGCTTTAGCACCTTACCAACCGGCAGGTTGCTGTGCGGTCAACGGGCTTGTCCCTCGCGCACTCTCTATGGTAATTAGAAGTGTATCATATGCAAATGAAAATCTCAACCCTCAAATAACCTTTTAATCCACCATTTTTACCTGCCCATAAGGATGAAAACATGCTATACTACAAGTCAAATAATACGTTTTTTCACACTCCGGGGCTAAGCTGCAAGGCAATGTCTTTGTGCTACAAAGACCCGCTGCGCTTGCCTTGTTGGGGGAATCCCCGCACCCCTATGATTGAACATCCCCGTTGGGGATGGACTGCGCATTCCTGCGGAACGCTTACATACAAATATATAAAGATAAGGTGAGAAAATGAGAATTGACAATATCCAAATGCTAAAGGACACACTGGACATTTGTGAACAAGGTTACTATGTCCTAAACGGCAAGAAAAATAAACTCAAACTGTCTCTGACGGAAATGAAAGAAGTTCGAGTATTCCTTCCCGATGAAATTGCTGCATTAGCTCAATATAAGGAGTTTCAGCATATCCACGTCATTGGTCGGTGTGGATTTGGCTGTGAAAACATGGACTCTTTCTCATTGGCACGAAAACGATATCACGATTGCAGTTACATGTTTACTGGCAAAAATTCAAAAGAGATTCTTGTTCTTAACCTTGCAAACCCGGTGAATCCGGGTGGTGGTGTACGTAGAGGGACTAGAGCACAAGAAGAGGATCTTTGTAGAAAGAGTTCGCTCCTGCTTTCCCTGGAGGGTTCTGCTGCAAGTAGATACTATAGTTACAATCGCTCGCTCCACACATATATGGGATCCGACGCAATTGTTATTACACCCAAAGTTGAAATTATAAAGGATGAAAACGGCAATCTACTTGAAGATAGCGTTATTGTTGCCGTTATGACCTATGCTGCTCCATGTCTGACCGGAGGCATGGCGGGACTCTCTCAGGCACAATATGAGAAAATAGTCTACAACAGGATTCTCGGAATGCTCCGCTGCGCAGCCTATATGGGCTACAAAAATCTTGTTCTTGGAGCCTTCGGCTGTGGTGCGTTTGGAAATGATGCTAAAGTTGTATCAGACCTTTTCTATAAAGCTCTGAAGGAGTTCGATTTTGACGGAATGCGCGAAAAAGATATGTTCCGAAGAATTGATTTTGCCGTCCTTTCCAGAGGATCAGAATCATACAATTTCCAAGAGTTCTACCGAAACTTTGGCGATGGAAATTACTATCACGCTGAGGATGAGGCGGAAAGGCAACGGTCTTTAGAGTCAATTAAAGCAACAGAAGTCAACTTGGACAAGATTTGCGGTTCCCTTGTTGGAGGCGCTATTGGAGATGCATTGGGATATCCGGTTGAGTTTCTGCGGAAATCTGAGATTGTCGAAAAATACGGAGAATCCGGTATTACATGCTATGAATTAGATCAAAGAACCGGGAAAGCGTTAATTTCCGACGATACGCAAATGACGCTTTTTACGGCAAATGGAATCCTGGTTGGTGAAACACGGTTGTGTATGCGAGGCGTAGGCGGTGTTCCACATATGTATGTGCAACGGTCATATCAAGATTGGCTTACCACGCAGGAAGTCGATTATCACACAGGCAAGAATACAAAGAGATATAACCAAAATGGTGGAATATCCTGGCTGCTGGATGTCCCGGAACTCTATAGCAGGAGAGCACCCGGCAACACTTGTTTATCAGCGCTTTGTGAGGCAAAAACCGGGACACATGGCGGAGAAGACTTCATTGATAATCCGCGTAATTCCAGCAAAGGGTGCGGCGGTCTTATGCGTGTAGCTCCACTTGGCTTACACTATGATAGTGTTGATGTTGCTGAACTGGACAAAGAAGGTGCGATTCTTTCTGCAATAACGCATGGTCATCCTCTTGGTTATATGCCTTCTGCAGTGCTCACTCATATTCTTAACCGGATAATATATCCCAAAGAGCGGAATCATTCTTTGAAAGAGATTGTCCTTGAGGGGAAAGAGACCACATGCGAACTGTTCAGTAAAACTGAGCATTTGGATGAGATGTGTGCAATTATTGATAAAGCAGTTTCCTTGGCCGAAAACAGCGATCCGGATCAGATAAATATTAAGCGACTTGGCGAAGGTTGGGTTGCAGAAGAGGCTCTGGCTATAGCAATCTATTGTTCCCTTAGATACGAGCATGACTTTTCCGCTGGAGTTATCGCCGCTGTTAATCATGACGGTGATAGCGATTCCACAGGTGCTGTCGTCGGAAATATCCTAGGTGCAATCAATGGATATAACGCCATAGAGGACAAATGGAAGAACGACTTGGAACTGAATGATGTCCTGCTTGAAATGGCAATAGATTTATGTCACGGATGTCATATGTCTGAATACAGCAATTTCACTGACCAGAATTGGGCACGGAAGTATATGGACATGCACTGGAAACCGGAACCCCAATTTGTATTCTTCTGGCATGAATACGACGAAAATGGTTGCTTCAGTAATTGGTACGAAAGCCCATTTGTGATTGATGACTTTTGCTATAGCTATGTTGAACAGTATTTGATGGCGCAAAAAGCGAAATGGTTTCATGATTCCAAAGCATACACGTCTATTCTTAAAACAGATTCTCCCAGAAAATGTAAGCGCATTGGCAAAACCGTTACCCCCTTTGATAATACTGTATGGTGCAGTGTGAGGTATGATGTTTTGAAAACAGGTGTCCGAGCGAAGTTTACACAAAATGAGGAGTTAAAACGGAAACTGCTGAGCACAGGGCAAAGTATAATTGCTGAAGCGAGCCCATATGACAACATTTACGGGATAGGAATTGCCGCAGATGTAGCGAGTGGCCTCTCTCCGGCAGAGTGGCCCGGACGGAATTTGCTTGGTCATGCCCTGATGGAAGTTCGTGCTGAGTTGACTGAAAGTATGAGGATGGAAGATATAGTAAACTCATCGACCCTTGATTCTATTAACAGATTTCTGCGTAATGGCTGAGTAAACTAATTAGAGACGCTGGCCTAGATTCGGAATAAAGGAGGTAATGAGGATTCGTATTATTTGCTTGGAATAAGATATTTGTATGGTGTAGGAACTGAACGAAGTTATTCTGAAGCATTTTACTGGATAAAAAAAGCTGCAGAGAGCGAAAGTGCAGAAGGTATGGAAATACTGTACAAGATGTATCGTGATGGTGTAGGTACGGAAAAAAACATGAGTGAGTACCGGTATTGGAAAAGGAAGTGGAATCAACATAAGTAGTGATAATTTCTCCTTAATATATCAGGCGTCAACACAGAAGGTGATGTAATGGTGAGATGAAAAAATTGGAAAAATTATAATCAAAATAATGAGGTATTAGTATGACGTTGAAAGAAAAGAAAGAAGAATTTTTAAAAATTGAGACTTGGGAAGAGTTTGATCGGCGTCGCTTAGAATTTGCCGGACTGAAGATGACAGATAAGGAAGTAAGGGAACATTTTTGCTCCATTGCTCCACGCTGCACATCATCGAAAGAGGAATTGCATGTAAAGCGGCCAGATGGGACATTAGTGATTGGTAAATAAAAAACTGACTTTTCTTACCGACCGCATTGTAAGTATGACAGAACTGTACCTATTTGACGGGACAGGGCGGATATTTCTCGAGAAATAATCTGCTATCTGTTCAGAATGCATTGCATCTCATACCATGGTTTTCCTCCCCAGAAAGAATCAGATATTCCTCTTTCCTGAAAACCCATTTTTTCATACATAGGAACCTTTGATTTTTCACATGTTAAAACAGCAGATTTCCGGCCTCTGGCACATTCTCTTGAAAGGTATCGGGACATAAGCTCTGAAGCAAGTCCCCGGCCACGGTATTCAGGGAGCACCTCTACACCAAGGATCATAATATTTTTGCCTGAAGAATCATGCAACTTTGCATTATAGAAAAATTCATCCCGAAAAGAAATGTCATCCGTAGCAATCCCATTAACAAATGCTGCGATTTTTCCTGTCACTTTATCTTCTGCCACAAGAAAATAGTTTGCTGCCCTGGCAATGCGATCAGACATCATTTTTTCGGACAATCCAATATCTTCTCTAAGAGTTCCGGCTGTGCACTGTCCCTTTCCTTCCATATACGTTTGAATGAACGATGCGCTCTCACATACCCTTTACGTTCCGCGCTATCTCTCTGTGAGCAGTTGTCCCTGTTTTCTGCATCCATCTGTCCACCCTCCTTTCCCGGTTGTACTAAAGACTCCTACTGATTCGGTCCTTCGTCCTTTCGGCTTACTATGACCTCTGCTGACTTCTGCATGTTCAGCACCGCCTCGTTTCCTTGTACGGTGGTTGCCCCTTTCAGAGCGTTCCATGCAGACCTCCCCGGGTACCACACGTTTCTTTCCCTCCACCTGTCTGCCGCATTTACCATACATGGCTCCGTGTAGTTATTGGGCTTCAACTTGTAACGCAGTCTTACCCCCATGCATAGCCTCCTATGCGATTTCTGTTCGTCAGACCAGAGGTTTGCCCGTTGGTTTAGTATGTTTCCAACATCCGGCTTCCTTCAGATTCCACCTCACGATGGACACCCTTGCTTTCGGCTATATCCTTCCCACTACCGGGCGGATTCCGGACTTGCACCGGTTAGAAACGTGCGCCGCCAGGCGCACACAGAAAAAGACCGCCTTTTCTATAAAAAAAGCGGTCTTCATTTCAACCAGAGTATTTTGTTTTTTAGAGACACCAAACGTCCCGTCATTCATTTTGCCGAATCAGAAGCGGGAACCGTTAAGTCTCTATGTACACATTAACAACATTTTAAGCGGAGGAAGAAACTTCCAGCAGTGCTCTTAATTCCTCATATAATGCATTGATTTCTTCGCAGCACTTTTCGCTTCCGCTTTCTTCGGAATTCAGATATAAATCAGGCAAGCTCCTTATCTTTTACGGTTTTTTGATATATCAATTCAAATTCAATCATCGGCTCAAAGAAAAATCTTATTTCCAGACTTCTTCTACATGGTCGGCATAACCGTATTCCTCCCGACATCTTTCATCGAACACAAAATACGCCGCTTCATCATTATAGGCAGTCCATCCCGGATTTCCTTCATTTATAAAGCGAATCCATGCCCCGTGCATCTGGTCGCTGACATTCTGTTTATCATTCTCTGTTTCAGATGCGTTAACTGCAGCTTCAACCGCAATATTGTGAAATACATATGCCATTTCTGCAGAATGAAACGCATTCATTCCCGCTGCCTTTGCTTCCGGTGTTGCGTAATCAAACTCATATGCATAAACTGATGTTTTTCTACCCTGCTTATCTAAGAGCATTTTTGTCGGAAGGCAGAACATCCGATCTGTAAAAGCGCCGACCCTCCTGTTCGGGTCAGACAAGGGAGAATAATATGAAAAAGTTTTTTCAGAATCCTCAAGATCTGTCGCCTGAAGAATAACTTTCATCTGCATTTTTGCCTGATCATTCCAGCTTTCTGATGGATTAACAAAAATCACGCCCTCATCATGATTGGTGCCGGCAAGTATCGGCACATCCGCAGATTCCTGATCTTTTAAAATTTCACACAAACTTCCCCTGACCAGGAGCCCGTCAATCACGCAGCCAGCGCCGGAAAGAAGTGCATTATTCCCAGTCAGTTTCTTTAATTTATCCATGATTTCTTCTTCTGCCATCAAACACAACTGATTCGCTGTTTCCTGTTTAAGACCCATAGCGCTCAGAATATTCTGTGCCATATATGTATTTTTCTTATCGGTAAACGGGAGATCAGCAATACTTTCCAGAATCGCTCTCTGAAACAGCCCTTTTAATTCCGGCATATGTAACAACAGCGTCACTATCACAGCCCCTGCTGATTCTCCTGCGACGATAATCTGCCGTGGGTTACCGCCGAACGCGGCAATATTTTCGTTTACCCATTTCAGAGCAGCAATACAATCATAAATCCCCACGTTTTCTGTATATTTCTCCGCCAGAGATGAATCATTACCAAAATTGTAAAATCCACCGAATAATCCGACGCGATAATTGAAAGTTACAACAACAACTCCCCCGTTTTTAGCAAACGAAGTACCATCATACACACAATCCGAACCTTCTCCCGCTGCAAAGGAACCCCCGTAAATCCAGAACAGGACCGGACAATCTTTCGCATTCTCAGGTGCCCAGATATTTAAGTACAGGCAATCCTCGCTCTGCAAAAGCCCGTTATCCGGATTTACAGGAATCGCAAGCTGTGGACACTTTGGAGCAAATTGAGTAGTTTCCTTTATTCCTTCCCATGCATCAGGCAATTCCGGTTTCCGGAACCTCAGATCTCCAACCGGAGCCTTTGCATAGGGGATACCAAACCATTTATTTACACGATCAGAGGAAAAACCTCTGACTGTTCCGTATATTGTTTCAGCAATAACCGACATGTTCCTTCTCCTTATCATCAATAATATAGCGGGTTGAAAGTCTTTGTAAAATCATTGTCCGGAGACTCCAGAATAAATGTGTGTATGAAGTCTTCACCCGGTTTTAGAAATGGAAATTTATCGGACGTTGCCCAATCCGGCTTCGTAAAAGCCGGCGGGTTAGTAATGAGGGCATTCGTCCAATCATCATTACACTCAAACCAGAGTTCTGACAAACGATCCCAGTGACGCACCATCACATCATACATAGGGCTTCCCTCTTCAAAAACATTATCAGAAGTTGTCAAGGGCAGTGCACTTCCTTCAAACGAAATGGCCTTATGGCTAAAAAATCGAATCAATCCGGGCATCTGCATGATTTCTTTCGCCTGCGTTTCCAGGAAAAAACGATCGCATTCCTCGTGATCAGCATTCTTCGGATAACGATAGGCAATCACCCAACGCAAAATCGGATGCTCTTCAAAAGACCATTCGTAACCCAGAAAATCCTCGGTGGGCTCCGCCGGGACATGCACGATATCCGCTTTCACAGCATGATTTGCCGGTTCAGGAGTCATCTGGATTAATCCTTTCCCACCTCTTCTGTTATGAAAATCATAAGCCCAGTTTTCATGGATGCGGTAGGTGTACAGCCCCTCATCTGCCGCTCCTTTTGGCGCCGGTACCGGCCGATACATAATGTAACGGCTGGTCCATGGATACTGAGTCAGCACATCAGGCACATGTGATCTGCGGAACCACCGCTCCATAGCGGGGCGAACATTCTCATCCAGCAAATTATGAAAAATCACCATTTTTTCCATTACCATAGCATAAAAACCTCCTTGTTTACGATGATATTTCTATCTTATACGTAAAAACAAAGCAAGTCCAATTATTATTTATTTGTGATTGATAAGCTATATTTATCAGGAAATCCGGCTATAGTTCATCAAGATATGGATATCTTCCATATTCTTGAGTCAGATATGTATAACGATGCAAAAACTCAAGATATTTTTTATCTACAGACCTCATTTTGCGACCTTTCTGCCAGAAAACATAAATATCCCGGCTGCAAAACGATTCTTCCAGCGGAACTGCCACCAAATTATCCGGAACCAGAATATCCGGTCTTTCCCAGCGTTCCTGTTTATCCCGCAATGTATATCCGTGGCGTTTTGCCGTGTACATACCAATCAGACCGACGCCGCTCGCACAGGATATTTTATATGCTATATTTTCCGGGTCATTTACCTCCACAGTCTTTAACCATCGAATGCCTGCCCTAGCGAAAATATCCTCAATCACATGATAGGCGTCATAAATTTCTCTCTGCAGAACCATCGTCTCATTTTTCAGTTCGACGATAGAAATTCGTTTTCTTTTTGCCAGCGGATGCTGTTTATTCAACAACACATACATTGGCTCTTCCAGTAATTTTTCTCTGCAAGTCGTATTATTATTTATCAGTGAAATGTGAAAATCTGCTTTCCCGTTTTCTATTCTGTTTTTTCCTTCCTGATGACCACAACGCAATACTTTCAAAGAAACCTCCGGACACATTTTTTGAAACAGATTAGCAGATAAAACAGCAAAATCCGCCACCCCGCCACAGATTACAAGAGAATTTTGATTTTCCGAAACAAGTCTGTCCATCTCATTTTTCAACATGTCAACACGAGACAAAATATCCCTGGCATGCTCATAAAATATCTGTCCTGCTGAGGTCAATCCCAAAACCCTGCCTTTTTTGTAAAACAGCTTTAACCCAATTTCATTCTCCAGACTTTTGCAGGCCTGGCTTAGCGCCGGTTGTGAAATAGAAATTTCTTCCGCTGCCTTTCGCATACTTTCACTTTCTGCAATCTTAACAAAATAAAACATCTGCTGTAAATCCATCTTTTCTCCTTCATCCGTCATTTTTACTGCATAGTCTTTCCACCATTTTTGCACACTATTGATTTACTGGCTTTCATCATTCGCAATTCAAACATAATTGCCGACACACAAACATCAGCAATACATCCTGAAGTCCGGTGTCGGCTTTTTATCATAATATCCTGTTTTCTAAAGCCCCATAAAGTCCATTGTGTTACAGCTTCCCTCAGGGATTCCCGTCAAAAAGGAAAATGCAGCATCCATTAGGGTTTCCCAACAATGGAATTCATGTCCCCCGTCAACTTCTTTGTATGTCAGAGGAACCTTTTTTTGTGTAAGCAGTTTAGCAAAATTTATGCATTGCTTATAGGCCAGGAAATCCTCTTTCCCGATTCCGATAAAAATTTCCGGAAAGCTTGCAGTATCCATGGTTTCTACCATCCACGCCGGACTCAGATCCGAGGTTTCAAAATATTCTCTGCTCTTAAAATATCCATCAAACTGCTTTTTCGAAAACATGGTTTCCGGTGCACAATCAAGCAATTTATAAGGTTCCGGAACCGGCGACAGAGCGATAATCTTAGCAAAAGCATCCGCATTCTTTAACCCGTTTCTGATTGCTCCATACCCGCCCATAGAAATGCCCCCAATAAAAGTGTCCTCTCTTCTTGCTGATAGTGGCAGCAGGTTTCTGGTAACATCCAGAAGTTCTTCCGCCACAAAGGAAGCGTAATTCCTGTTTTCCTCTTTATTATCAACGTAAAAGGAATTATCCCCTTCCGGCAGAACAATCGCTATGTTCTTCAGTTCACATTGTTTTCGCAGTGACAGATACGATACGGTTTCAAACGCTCCTGCAGAATAACCATTCAGAAAATATAATGTTTTAAAGGGAGCCTTTGCCGTCTCGCGGGAAAACCCGTCTGTGGGCAGAATCACTTGTACCGTCACTGGTCTCAATACCGCTTTTGATTTATATTGTAATGTCATGTAAGCCATAAATCAAGCCTTCCTTCATCTCCAATTTACCCTATTTTTGAGTTTTTAATTTTTTCAGATCTTTCTCAATCCGATAGAAAAAGATTACGAGCAATGTAGCTGCCACAAACATGATCATCGGAAAATAAAGGCTGGCACCACAGATAGACTGAATGGCTACCTCTGTCTGTTCCACTCCTCCTTCTACATATCCGCCTCGATTCATGATAAAGCCAACTCCCGCAGTCGCAATCGCAGTTCCCGCCTTAATTGAAATATTGATGACGGAAGAAGTTAAACCCTCAGCTCTCACACCGGTTTTCGCTTCTCCATATAGCACTGCACTGGAGGAAAACGAAGCAAAACATGCACAAAGAAAATTTTGCGCAAAGACCATCAGTATCCCCATAACGACAACTACCAGCGTTACGTTGTCTCTGCGCGTAAGCAATAAAATATAGCATATAAACGCTGCCACACCACCAATGATGTATAATGTTTTTTCACCTATTTTTCGAATAATCGCTGCGCAGAAAAACATTCCGATAATTCCACCAATTAAAGCAATCGTCATTGCTTTACTATATAAATTGACATCCCCCATTACATAGGTAAAGAAATATGTACCGGATACGGCGTATGCCTGAGCAGCTGTAGACTGAACAGTAACTACAATAAGAAGAAGCAATGCATATTTATTTGTAAACGTTGTTTTGAATACTTCTTTTAAGGATGTTTTCTGTGCTGTCTTTTTTGCTTCAATAGCATCGCTGATTTCCTCTGTTCTTTCTCTGGTTAGCAAAAAGCATAGAATCCCGCTGATCAGCGCAACAATCGCATAAATGCCAAATGTCATGGAATATCCCATTTTTGCAACCAAAGTAAAAGTAACCGCCATCGCAAATCCCATAAACACAACACCGATGCCATCACCCAGTGCCCCAAGGGTACCCTGCTCTTTTTTATCATTTGTCATTCGCGGAACTATAGCATATCTTGCAACACCAATTAATGTTCCAAAAACAGAAACTGACAGCGCATAAAAAATTGCCATAAAAATCAACTGCCCTATTGTTCCAAGATTTCTCGGAACTGCAAATAACAATATAATGCTGATAGCATAGGGGATAGAAGCACGCAAAAACCATGGCCGTGCTTTCCCATATTTTGTGTTTGTTTTATCAATAATCATACCGCTGATGATATCTGTGACCGCATCCAGTATTTTAACCAGTGTCATCATTAATGTTACACTTCCAATTGCAATACCGAGACTTTCTGTTGAATAATAGATCAGAAATGTTGGTATTACAAGGCACATAGAATAGGAGAGACCTCCGCAAAGGTACCCAAATTTCCCTGCCCCATTGACTTTTTGCATAGAATTTTCCATATTAAACAATTCTCCTTTTGTAAATTTTCAGATTTTCTTCTGTCGCATTCTTTTCTATACAACACCTCCCACTCAGGAAAATGCAGCCCGATAAATTTTATTAAATTATAATCTTGTCAATCACATGCGTCTAATACTGATTATTTTCGTTTTGATAAGTCAGACTTATCATTTTCTTCAGAGATTATCACCAGAAGAATACAATGTCTAAAACATATGCTTTCCATAATCTCTTCGATTGGAAAAATGATATAAACCCGCCCGTTCTCATCCATCCAACCGTTCTTGGCAGACAAATTCATCCAATCAAGTAAAATACCATAAAGTGTTTTTGCTTCTGCAGATAATATTTTGTACCGATCATCTGTAAAAAGTATCTTGGGAATCCGGTAAAACGAAAATTGGTCGCTCTGCTGTTCGTAAAAATAATTAAGTGACATTCACATTTTTCACCTCCGCTCTGAAATTATTGGGAATCATAACAGAAAAAAACGCCTGAGATTTCCGGTGGAAATACAGACGGATATGTAAAAGACAAGTTTATTTTTTTTAAGATTGATCCTGTTAGAGCATGATGAATTTTTATTAATTCTGGTAATTTTTTCAGCAAACAGCTTTTTAGCAGAAATCAAAAAAATGAGTGTTATGATCGGATTTTTAGCTGGTTAGCCTTTTCATCAGCAGGCCAGCTAATAAAATTAGAAATTATTAGCTGAAGTCTTATTTCTTACTGATTATGATAATAAAAAAAAGCGGAACGCTATTTCCATGCCTGCTAACACGTTATTAGCTATTTCCGCTTTATTACCGTCCCAGGAGGGACTCGAACCCCCGCAAAAACCCGCCTTAGGAGGGCGGTGCTCTATCCAGCTGAGCTACTAGGACATATCTATTTTTTATCGCATTTCTGCTGTTTTTCTGTGTTTTTCTATCCCTATGATTTTATTCTGTCTTTGAATTTCCTTTCATTTCTGCTAACATGAAGCGAACCATTTAAGCGCGAACAAAATTTTCAGGGCGGTCGCTCTATCCAACTGAGCTACGCAGACATTAAAAAATCTACTCTATTCTATTCATTATTTTGCAATTTGTCAATCCCTGTAAGGAATCTGATTTCTGTTATATACCCCCTTGGGGTATTAATATCCAAAATTCAGATATCCCTGCATCCAGACCCGGCCTTTAAACCTTCGGCCGATTTCGGGTTCCCCGAGCAGATCTCTCTCATTAATGCAGACATCAAATTTCATATCATTGCACAAAAGAGTCATAATCCAGACATTTTCCCGGGTAATTGTGTTTTTTACCATATAATATGTGAGAATTTCGCCAATTATTGTATATTGATCTGTCTCCACACCATATGGGATAATGCTGCTTTCCACAATGCTTAAAATATCTTCTTTCATAGCGCGCTGGGACACGGTCGAATAAAGATCCATATCGCTCAGTGTAAGATTTTCCATAGCTGATCTGTCGCCATCCCGGGCCTGCATCATCAGATTCATCCGCTTTTCGGATGATTTCCGTTTCATTGCGGCCATTTCCTTCGTTTTCATAATCGGCAGAAGTATTTTTCCATTACAAGCCAGCGCGGAAAGCACCGTATTGTTGGACAAGGACCACTGCCTGTTGTGGCGATATTCGCGAAATACATCCGCCACATTGTTCACATAAAAGATAAGCGGAATTCCCATTTTCAATTCGTCACAGATTCCAAAAAAGGATTCGCTGGAGGCATGACGTTCAATTTCTGCAGGCTCCATGGTTGTGATGCCGGACCCGCGAAAAAACGGAAAATAATACTCCATCTGAAACTGATTTTCTTCCAGAATACCTCCGCAGACACAGATACCCATATCATTCTCAACATACCTGATAAAACATGCAATTTCATTTCCGCAGGTATCCTGATCCATTGCCCTCTCATCCGGATTTCGGATAATATCACCAACAAGCTGATACAACTCCTTATTCTGACATAACTCCGAAAAACCGATCGACTTCAAAAATGTATGAATCATCTTTCTTTTCCTACTACAATGTATTTATGGGTTAGATACCTTACAGCCAGTAAGGATCTT
>JAJQCB010000102.1:0-11097 GCA_021203005.1 Clostridiales bacterium
GTGTTTTCCAGAACAAATTATGCAAAAAATATTTATAATCACTATAGAGATTAAAAATTCCAAAATCAGCAGAACTCTTATTAGATATCACTAACGGAAGCAATCGCTCTTCCAATCCATTGTTAAAATGTAAAACCAGTTTTACTTTACTCAATTCACTGCAAATTTTAAACCTTGCAGACACTATCAGACGAAAAACATCATTTTCTATATGTATTTCTTTAATCTCTATTTTGTAATGCATATACTACAGTTTCTCCTGCTACATTTCCCACTTCAGTATCACTTTAAAATCAACAGATCTCGACCGATCGAATGCAGTATTAATATCTCCCACAGATTTTACTTCCACCACGTCGGAAATCAGCACTTTCATCCGTCTGACAAACTTTTTATTTGTCTCCATGATTTTTACTGCCTCCTCGAAATCTTTGCGGCCGGAGCGGCTGCGCCCAACCAGAGTGAGACCCTTTTCAAGCACCATTCTCGTGTTAATCGCAACAGGATTCTCGCTGACACCCAAAAGCATCATCACACCCTCCGGATTAATCACATCGATCATCTGTGAAATTGCATCCTCCGAAGGCTGTCCTCCAACGCACTCAAAGACATCATCAAACCAGACTTTATCCGGCGATATCTCATCAATGGTGTATATCTCATCTGCAAAACGAAATAGTTCCAGTTTCGTTCTCTGTACTCCGATAACAGATAGATGTACCTCCGGAAGGTAATACTTCAACAGGGAGGATATAATATAGCCAAGCCCCCCATCTCCCCACACGCCAATTCGTCGGGGAGGATTCTTTTTCTTTTTTAAATAAGTAGTAACCGCATGCACTCCTACACTGATAAATTCAGTAAACGCCGCTATTTCCGTCGGAATATTTTTATATTGCAGGACCTGACTCTCAGGAAGCACCATTACCTCCTGCATAAAACCATCCGCTTTACTGGAACGAAATTTTGAATCCAACCGATAATTTTCATCAGATCGCATGTCTTTTCCGGGAATATTTGGCAACATAACAACCTTATCCCCTTTATCAAAATTTCCTTTCGGATCATACAGTACTGTTCCTACTGCCTCATGAATTAACACCAACGGCAATTTCTGTTTCAGCACTTTAGCATCACGCATACCAAAAAAATATCGAATATCTGCTTTACAGATAGACAGCATCTCCGGTCTGGCAAGAACATCATCCCCATTCAAAGGTATGTCAGAAAAAACAGTTTCTACCATTCTTGGTGAAACTAATTTATATTGTGCGTTAATCATTTTGAAACCTCCAACATACAATTCGCCATCTTCAGATCAAATGGATACGTGATTTTGAAATTCTGTACACTCCCCTTTACAAGATAAACATTATGTCCCCTCAGGAAAAACATCTTACAGGCATCCGTGACAATGTTCAATTCCTCCTCTGTCATACTATTATATACTTCCCTGAAAAGTCCATATTTAAAAGACTGCGGCGTCTGCCCCTGATACATCTCATCTCTTCTCGGAATTTCTGTAATAAACTGCCTGTTATCAGACTGAACGATTGTATCCGTAGCCTCAGCAACTGTATCACAAACTCCATACTCTTTCGCCATTTTTACATTTTCTTCTATAATTTCCAGACTCACAAACGGTCTCACAGCATCATGAGTGACAAAAATGGTATCATCCTCCACATGCCACATTTCATCCGCTTTTTCAATAATTTTCTGTATCGTATCATTCCTGTTTTTTCCACCAGCAGTAATCTCAATTCTTTTCGAATCTTTTATGTATTTATGAATCAGATCCTCCAGATAATCCTGCCAATCAGCATGAACTCCTACTACGATATAATCAATATCAGCACTGACAAGGAATTTTTCAATCGTATGAATTATAATCGGCTTTCCTCCAATTTCCAGAAATTGCTTGGGAACAACACTATTTCCCATGCGGGCACCAACGCCGCCTGCAACGATCCCAGCTACAACCATGATATTCTCCTCTCCACGCATAACTTTTACGCTATATTTACATTATTTTTCTTTTTATTTCGCAAAACTTACAAGTATTTACCTGCACTTTACGATAATAGCATAAAACACCCATGGATTCAAGACTGCGTTTTAATGCACAGAAATTTTCTTATATTGTTGTATTGAAAAGCAGACCCAATTATGTTTCAGGCCTGCCTTTTCTGTCAGATTATTTTTCCATTATCATTTTGGAATCTTTACTTTCTTGCTGGTGCTCCATGCAAAGTAATAATTCGTCCCGATTTTGTGTAAGTATCCGTGTAAATGGTTGGCTTTACTCACTTTGCATTCAGAAACACATACTCCAGTGTTGAAGGCTTCCAATTTTTTCACATTTTCTTCACAAAGCAGACATCTTTTGATAAACGATTACAACATTCCGTCACTCAATAATTCGAGCCGGGCATACAGCCCGGCTCATATTCTCTACTTCATAAACTCTTTATACTTTTCCAGAACCTCATCCGGCTCGCCGATCATCTTAATCTTACCTTCATGCATCCACATCACTTTAGTACACAACTCTTTCAACGTCGCCTTACTGTGTGATACAATAACCACCGTTCGGTTTCTGTCATTAATCAATTCTTTCATCTTATTCAGGCTTTTTTTGCGGAAGTGCTCATCTCCCACACTCAGAACCTCATCGATCAGCATAATCTCCGTCTCCAGAATTGCAGTCACGGAAAATGCCAGCTTGGAATACATGCCGTTGGAATAGGTTCTCACCGGCTTATCGATAAAATCGCCCAGTTCAGAAAACTCTATGATATCATTCATTTTTTCCATAATATAACTTCTTGAAAATCCCAGCAACATCCCGCAGAGGATGATATTCTCCCGTCCGGAAATCTGTTTATTAAATCCCACACCGATGGACAGAAGGGAGACACTGTGTCCGTGGAGATCGATGGTTCCCACATTCGCCGAAAAAATACCGGCGATGGCGTTGAGCATCGTGGATTTACCGCTTCCGTTTTTCCCGATAATCCCCCAGATTTCTCCCTTTGGGATAGAGAAACTCACATGATCTACCGCGCGGAAATCCTCCTTTTTCGCGCCTTTTCCCCGGAGCAACATCTTCTTAATGGAATAGATATCAAGCGCTTTATAATCAATACACAGATCTTTTACTTCGATTGCAATTTCTTCACTCATCAGATCACCTTCACATAACTATTCTCATTTTTGTACACAAGCCGAACCCCACCAGCAGCCAATACCAGACCGATTACCGTCCAGATCAACAGATATTTATAATTCGGCGCTGACCCATACATCACAACGTTCCGCATGCAGTTGATCAGAAAAGCCATTGGATTGATTTTCCCTATAACAGACGCCATATGAGCGCTCATCACATTCTGCAGACGTCCTTCCAGATCATAGAAGATACCGGTCAGGTAAAACAACATACGTAATACGATTTTTACCACATTCGCCAGGTCATCCACATACACACCGAAATGCAGCAAAAAAGTTCCCAGTGCAAAGCTGAGCAGGAACATAATCAGCAGAATCGGAACAATCCAGAGCATATACCACGTAATCGACACTCCCGTCGCAATCACCATGAAAAACAACAGGATAAACGCAATAACAAGCTTAAAAGCATTCACATACATCTTGACAAAGATCAGCATGTACTTTGGTATATATACTTTTGAGACTATAGATTTATTGTGCCGTACAATGGTCACGCTGGACGTTATCATACGATTGAAAAAATCCCACATGGTAATACCGATATACACGAAGATCTGGATATGCTCAATTTGAGATCCAAACAACGTGCCAAACACAAAAGCATAGATCAGCATAAAACAGAGCGGCTCGATAATCCACCATAACCAGTTCAGATAGGAGTTTGCCACCTCCGCTTTCAGTTCAGACTGACCGGCATAGATAATATACCGCCAATATTTTTTTATATCACGAAAAAATCTCATAGTACCTCTACCTTTTTACATATTGCCGTTTGCCTCAGCAATCCTAACACTTTTCTTATTACATTTCAAGTAAAATATAACTTTACGCACATTACACAAACGTGAACGATTTCTTTCAAAAACTCTTCCCATACTTCCTGTGACACACCTTTGCCGCCAGAAAAGACCGTATTTTTCGCCCCCAGTCTTCCTTCTCCATCGGCAGATACCCGATCTCTTTCACAGGCTCCCGCCGCCCCCGCAGCCAGACGTTAAGCAGGATCTCACTCACTCTCCCATAAAACCGACCCTGGTAAGCGGAATATTCCCCGCTTCCCACTCTGTGCTCCAGTTCAAACAGGATGTCAAAAAGCCATTCACAACAGGCGTCTGACAGCGTCTTTTCCATAATATACATGTTGAACATATAGCCCCAGGTCTGCTTCATGATATGATCAAACGCATCCAGATTCTCCGGATATTTCTCCGCGATGATCTCCCGCGTCACATCCAGATGCTCCGCATAGTGGGTGTGGGCGTAATGAGAATACAATGTCTCGATATAATAGCGGCGCTTTTTCGGGACAATGATCTGTGCCTGAGGCAGCAGCTTTTCCAACTCCGCGCCGGTCAGGACACAATCCATCGGTGCATGTTTCCGCCGGTATGCCCTGCTGCGCACTGTAAAATGTCTGCGGTAATGCGCCAGTCCCAGGTAATCACAGTCCAGATTTTTCCAGGCCCAGTATAACCCGGTGAGTTCGCAGTATCCGGGATTTTTCAGAGAGATATTCTCCCCCTCGTCATCCGGCTGGTAGGGAAGGGAATGTCCAAGCGCGCTTCCCACGTAAACCGGCAGATAAATGCTGTCAGACGGCATCTCATATAATTTATGCGCCGCGACGATAATTTTTACATCCAGCGCGTGCTCTTTTTTACTGCTTTTACTTTCAGAGCTGCTCTCCACTTTTCCCGCCAAATCACACCTCACCACCATACTCTTAACGCATTTCCCTGCATCCAACGAATGCATCGAACGCAACGGTCACTCCGCCCCCTGGCGCTGTATCACGACCTTAAATGTCTTGAAAATAATCTTCAGATCCAGCCGCAGGCTCCAGTTCTCAATATACTCCGTGTCCAGCCGCACGATCTCCTCAAAGTCCGTGATCTGGTTGCGTCCGCTGACCTGCCAGAGCCCTGTCAGTCCCGGCTTCATGCTGAGACGGATCTTGTGGTGCATATCATAGTTTTCAAATTCATCCGCCATGGGCGGCCGGGTGCCGACCAGGCTCATATCTCCGCGCAGAATATTATAAAACTGCGGGAATTCGTCAATGCTTGTCCTGCGGATAAAATCGCCAACGTCTTTGATCAGTCCCTTTTCATTTCTGATAATGCGGGGATCGTTCTTTACCTTAAAAATCTCTCCCTGCATCTTATTTTTTTTCAGCAATTCTTTCCTGCGCTCATCCGCGTCCGGATACATGGAGCGGAACTTGTAAATAGTAAATCGTCTTCCATTCTTCCCCACTCTCTCCTGATGATAAAAAACAGGACCGGGCGATGCACGGTAAATCATCGGCGCCACAAAAAGAAATAGTATGCCGGTAATGGCGCAGCCGATCAGACCCGCCGCAATGTCAATCAGACGCTTGATCAGCAGGCGCAGGCTTCCGCTGGTGCTGATACTGGTCGTGAGAAAGGTAAAGCCGCCGATCCGCTCCACCACAGCATTGGGGAACTCATCCTCCGCGTAATCCACAGCCAGATGCACAACCACACCCATATCCAGCAGTTTGTAGACCAGCTCACGGTTTCCCTGCGTATTTCCGGGAATACTGATCATCACCTCGTCGATGGCCTCCTGCTTGACATAGCTGAGGATACTCTCACTGTTGCAAACCACCGGGATCCGGTCGACCTTTTCCCCGATCATCTCCGCATCCACGATCGCCAGACCTTTCAGATTGAAGCCGTTGTACATACGCTCCCGGAACCGCCGGAGCATTTTCGCAGAATAATCCTTGCTGGAAACCAGGAGAATATTGGCCTGGTATTTCCCTTTTTTCAGAACCGTCCTCACCACCGCTTTCCAGCAGATCCGGCCAACCACCATAAAAATCACGCTCAGGAAGATACTCAAACCCATCAGGAGACGTGAAAACCAGAATGCCTGCTGAATCATATACAGGTAGGTAATCGCGATCATCCACATCACCACGTTGTGCACGAGCACAGACTGAATTTCCTTCGCGGCACTTCTCTTGATAATATTCTTGTAAACCGGGCAAAGCAGCACATAGCAGATATCAATCACAAGCAGCACGGCATTAAAATGCGTGTACAGGGACACGCCTCTGTAAAGATACATACCCGGCTGGCGAAAGTGATAGGCCAGAAAGTAAGCCAGCTCAATGCAGATCAGATCTACGATCATAAAATCCACATGCTTCAGCCATCCGCGTTTTTTCTTCTCATTCATGTAAAACCAAAACCTCTGTCATACCTGTAGGAATGCAGGCATTTTTTATAAAATTTCTATTCCACCATACTAACGCAGAATTTTCGTAAAACTTCTGTAACAATTTTCCAATGCATCATATCACACATCCCGATATGTTGCAAGCAATCGCACCCGGATAATATCTTAAGAAAAATGAAAAGCCTTAAAACGCATCCTTTTCACGCTTTAAGGCTTTATCACTTAACAGGGGAAGAGGGATTCGAACCCCCATGAACGGTTTTGGAGACCGTGATACTGCCATTGTATGATTCCCCTAAATATGGGCCTGAGTGGACTCGAACCACCGACCTCACGCTTATCAGGCGTGCGCTCTAACCGGCTGAGCTACAGGCCCCAACACCAATGCATTTTACCATTTCGTGATGCAGAAGTCAACCGAAAGCTTTACTTTTTTGCACCTTTTTATGCTATTTCGTCGATGTTTTTTAAAAATTGATGTTTATTTCATTGGGTGAAGCTATTTTTTCCGCGAGTTCTCTGCTGCTCAAGGAAATCTCTTTTACACACAAATCCTGCGGTCTCGTTCCAAAGACCGCAATATTTCCCTTGCCCAGCGCCAGCAACATCTCCTCTATCGTATCTTTTTCGTTCAGAATTTTTTCTCTGTACATCTGCTGGATTAATTTTGGCGTGCTATATAGAATCATCGCTCTGCCGCTATGCCATTTACTGACTTTTTCCAATATAAGTTTAAACTTTCTGAGCGCCCCCTTATCCTCAGTGACCATACAAAATTTTCCATCTTTTGCCATGGGATGGTGAGTCAGAATATATAAGCAAATTGCCAATAATTCTTCTCCCATACTATCACCACTCTGTTTCTCTTGTCTGACTGTAGAAAAAAATTCCGTGTACAACCTGCCGTCTGAAATATTTTTCCCTGAGATCACCCGCTCATACAAAGTCCTGTTCCTGTTCAGAATCTCACGGACAGCTGTTACAGGATTCTGAATCAACAAACGGACTGCCCAGCATAGATAATCATTAATCACTGCCTGTCCGGAGAAACACAGGTTCATCAATTTGAGAATATCCTCTTCATAGATTACTAAAAGCGAAACACTATAATTACTGATTTTTTTCATATATGTAAGGTATTCCTGGTTTAAATATCCACTGCGGGAAGCCAGTTCCATAAGAATGCAGCGTGTAATCACAATGATTCCACCTTTGTTTGCTATATATTCCAATAAACTCTCCACATGCGGCATATGAGAATGTAAGCGAAAAGAGCAGGTATCATAGAAAAAACATACCCTCGCTTTTAAAATAAGGTCCGCGCAAATTGCCGGGTCTGTCTCTGTAAACAACTCCGCCTCAGCAAAATTATTCGGAATCTCGGCATAGGATGTCGCCATGCTTTACTCTCCTTTTATCTGCGTATACAAATGCCTCATATTTTTTAATACAGTCTCTAAAGTATGTTGATTGATATATTGTTCTTCTATATATTCTTCCCCATATTTTTTCACTGTATTTTCCAACTGTATAAAATCGTCCCGGCCGCTTGCTTCCAAAATTTCCACATCCAGCCACAGTTCCGTAAACTTATTCCTGATTGTATCTGAATCCATTTTTAATAGTGTCTCAGAAATCGAATCACCCATCAGTCCCAACTCATAACAGCGAATTAATACCGCCATGTACGGGGCTTTAAAATAACACATCAACTGTACAATTACAGAAAGTGCTTCGGCAGGAAAAGCTGCTTCTCCGGAAAACTTTGCATACATAAGCCGAAAACTTTTCTCCGGCATCAGCAGCATACCCGCAAACAGATTGGCTGCAGACTCTTCTCCATGCTCATAATAATGCTCGTTTAAAAGTTCCACTTTTTGCACAGACTCTGCATTCTGGCAAAATACATGGTACAACTCATGACAAATCGCAAAGTTAACGTTTACTTTTGGCAGCGATGAATTCAAAATAATATAGCCGAGAGCGTCTCCTTTATAGCAGAGCGCTCCGATTTCTCTGTCTGAAAGTGGAAGTTCCGCTACCAGATATCCTTCCCCTCGAAACAGGGGTCTGGCGATCTGCATGATATTCAGAAGTTCTTTCTCCGGATCCATTCCGACGGAAACAAAAAAATCATGCACTTTTATGCCAATCTCCTGCTGGTTTGCTTTATTATATTGAATGATCTGCTTAAATTGCTCTATATTCATCTTCTCATTCCCCTGTTGTATCATATCCGCCATTTTACTGCTTTGGTCACCCGCTGTTCACTGTTGCTGCCCCTGCCCGATTATTCCTGCAGGAGGTTCAGGACAGCCAGCTTCGCACCCAGCACTGCGTCCACGTTCTTTACTAATTCTAAAAGCTGCCCGGCAACTTTTTCCTGCTCCTCTGTCGGATTTCCGGCATAAAATGCAATCTGCTCTGGTAACGCAGGGATGCTCTCTGGTATTTCTACCGTATCTTTCCAAAAGAAATCTACGCTTCGCCCCAAAGCATCCGCTATCTGCTCCATATCTGTCCCGCTTGCATCCTGATTTCCTTTCAGAATGCGCGACAGTTTATTCTTTTCTATTCCGGTCACCAGGCTGATATATGACTGTTTGATCTTCATCTGTGATAAATAATAATTTACATTATCCGTAAATCGGCTCATCCTTTTCTCCCTCCTTTTCAATTTTTCCTCCATAATTATATTATATACAACGCTTCAGAAAAATCAATGAGTTTTATCATTATTTGATACACTTCTATCATTTAATATTTTATATTTTCACTTTATCTGCGATAAATACTTTTATCCATATCATTATATGATATATAGATTATGGGATATAGAGAAAACAAAAGCCAGGCAGAAGCACTCACACACTATGCTGTCGTCCACCTGGCAATTAAAAATATAAACCACTTATTTTTATCTCATCACACACCCAATCGCTTCCCTGACATTGCTCACCCCGACAACCTCGATCCCGACCCTCCTCACCTGCTCCGTCGCGCAGACTTTCGGCAGAATGCAACGCTCGAAGCCCAGCTTTTTCGCCTCCTGCACTCTGGTCAGCGCCATGCTGACGGACCGCACCTCGCCGCTTAGGCCTACCTCGCCGAAGCAGATGGTCCGGTCGGAGATTGGAATATCCTTATAACTGGAGACGACCGCCAGTACAATACCGAGATCGATGGCCGGTTCGTTCATGCGGACGCCGCCGGCGATATTGACGTAGGCGTCGCTGGAGGACAGATGAATGCCTGCCCGCTTTTCCAGGACAGCCAGAAGCAGATTCACACGGTTTAAGTCGGCGCCCGCGGCAGTCCGCCGGGGCAGGCCGAAGCCGGTCTTGCAGATCAATGCCTGGATTTCCACCAGAATCGGACGCGTTCCCTCGATGGAACAGGCAACGACGGAACCGGACGCTCCCTCGGGCCGTCCGGAAAGCATATACTCAGAGGGGTTCGGCACTTCGACCAGACCCTCGCCGCGCATTTCAAAAACGCCGATCTCATTGGTGGAGCCGAAACGGTTTTTCACGCCCCGCAGCACGCGGTAAGCCGCGTGGCGGTCTCCCTCGAAGTAGAGAACAGAGTCGACCATGTGCTCCAGCACCCGCGGTCCGGCCACCACGCCCTCCTTAGTCACGTGCCCGACAAGAAAGATTGTGATATTCAGCAGTTTTGCCAGCTGCAAAAACAGTCCGGTTGCCTGGCGGATCTGGGAGACGCTGCCCGGCGCGGAGGATGCGTTTTCACTGTACATGGTCTGGACGGAGTCGATGATCGCCACCTCCGGGTGCTCCCGCTGCAGCACGTTTGCTACGTTCTCCAGATTCGTCTCACACAGAAGTTTCAGGGAATCGGAAAAGCTGCCGATGCGCTCCGCACGGATGCGGATCTGCTGCAGTGACTCCTCCCCGGAAATATACAGGACGCTCCTGTGTGCGGCGGACAGATTGCGGCACACCTGCAGAAGAAGCGTGGATTTGCCGATGCCGGGGTCGCCGCCCACCAGCACCAGGGAACCGGGAACGATCCCTCCGCCCAGCACACGGTCCAGCTCGCCGATGCCGGTCGAAAAGCGCTCCTGCCCGCTCATCTCCACGCGGGAGAGGGAGACGGGTTCCGGGGTATTGCGGAAAGCGCCGGTATGCCTGTTCCCGGCTGTGCCGGCACCGCCAGAGTTACCGTTGCGGTCCGATTTACCTGCACTTGCCGCCGCACCACCGGCAGTTCTTCTGTCTTCACCTATTCCGTCTATAGAAATTCCCGCTAATCCAAGCCAGCTTCCTCCGGCTCCGCTTGCTCCTTTCGGCGCAGCCGGTTCCTCCACAAATGTATTCCATTCCCTGCAGCCCGGACACTGACCGAGCCATTTTGGAGACTCATATCCGCAATTCTGGCAGAAGAAAGTTGTGCTTTTACCCTTGGCCATTCATGTTTTTCCTTTCATCTCTTTGTTTCACATCACGCCGCATGGTCAAACTGCATTTGTTGCAGACTATTTCCGGGAAATTAACGGTTTCGTCCATACTCTTCTGCTGAACATACGGACTGATTCTTCCTTTTCTGCATTTTTCTGTGTCATTCCTCTTCTCCGTGACACAATTTTTCCCGGTTTTCTCTTTTTCCTGTGTCACTTCTCTTCTCCATGACACAATT
>JAJQCB010000102.1:11197-13529 GCA_021203005.1 Clostridiales bacterium
CCCGGTTTTCTCTTTTTCCTGTGTCACTTCTCTTCTCCATGACACAATTATTTCTGCTTTTCACATTTTTCCGTGTCGTTCACTTTCCCTGCGGCACATATATCGTAATTGCATATCCTATAAGTAAGTATCCGTAAACTCGCAACGATAATACTGTATATTCTTTCTCATCAAGCTCGAAGATATCTCGAACAAACACATTCTCTCTGTTCTCACACCTCAAACACGATTTCCCCCTTACGGACGGACACCGTGACCGTATTCCCCTCTTTTACTCTCCCGGCCAGTATTTCGTCCGCCATCCGGTCTTCCAGCATAGTCTGGATCGCCCGGCGCAGCGGCCGCGCGCCGTACCGCGGCTCGTAAGCCTGCTCCACGATGTGCTTTTTCACAGAATCGCGGATCACCAGCCTGATGCCCATCTGCTTCTCACACCGCTCCTGTAGCTCGTCTGTCATCAGGGATACGATCCGCTTCATATGCTCTTTTGTCAGGGCATGGAAGACGATGGTCTCGTCAATACGGTTTAAAAACTCCGGACGGAACAGCCTCCGCACTTCCTCCATCACATTGGATTTCATGCGCTCGTAGTCCTGCCGCTCATCTTCTGCCGCCGCAAAGCCAAGCTTCTTCGGCTCCACAATGGACTTCGCCCCGGCGTTTGACGTCATAATGATAATAGTATTTTTAAAATCCACTTTTCTCCCCTGGGCGTCCGTCACATGCCCGTCATCGAGCACCTGCAAAAGAATATTAAAGACATCCGGGTGCGCTTTTTCAATCTCATCAAACAGGATGACAGAGTATGGGTGACGGCGGACCTGCTCGCTCAGCTGCCCTCCCTCATCGTATCCCACATAGCCGGGCGGTGACCCGATCATGCGGGATACACTGTGCTTTTCCATGTATTCTGACATATCCACGCGGATCATGGCGTCCTCTGTGCCGAAGACCTCCTGCGCCAGCGCCTTGGATACCTCTGTCTTTCCCACGCCGGTCGGACCCAGGAACAAAAACGATCCAATCGGACGGGAGGGATCTTTGAGACCCACTCTGCCGCGGCGGACCGCCCTGGAAACCGCTTCCACTGCCTCGTCCTGTGCGATCACTCTCTTGTGCAGAGAGGATTCCATCCGTTTCAAACGGGCAGACTCGCTCTCCGTCAGCCGCTTCACCGGTATATGAGTCCACGCAGCGACAACCTCAGCCACGTCGTTTTCTCCCACAGTCAGCTTCTTCCTGTTGTGCGCCTGCTTCTGTTTCTTTATCGCCTTCTCATACTCTTCCTGCGCCTTCTGCTGTTTTTCCCGAAGCGCAGACGCACACTCCAGGTCAAGCTGCGCAATTGCCTCCTCCAGCTCCTGCCGCAGCACTTCCAGTTTTTCCTCCTGCTCCGTCGTTTTCCCCGAAGAAGAAATACCGTGCAGGCGGACTCTGGATGCCGCCTCATCCATCAGATCGATGGCTTTATCCGGCAAAAACCGGTCGCTGACATATCTGGCGGATAATTCCGCTGCGGCGCGAATACCTGCGTCTGTGATTGTAACGCCGTGATGCGCTTCATACCGGCCGCGAAGCCCCGCCAGAATAGCTGTCGTCTCTTCCGGATCCGGCTCCTCCACGAGAACAGACTGAAAACGCCGCTCCAGAGCCGCGTCTTTCTCAATGTGCTTCCGGTACTCGCGGACTGTCGTGGCGCCGATCACCTGGATGCGTCCCCGGGACAAAGCCGGCTTCATAATGTTTGCCGCGTCCAGCGCGCCTTCCGCACCGCCCGCACCGATGATAGTGTGAAGCTCATCGATAAAGAGAAGCACATCTTTCGTCTCCTCTGTCTCTTTTAAAATGCCTTTGATTCTTTCCTCAAATTCGCCCCGGTACTTGGTTCCGGCCACCAGTCCGGCCACATCCAGCGACAGCACGCGCCGGTTCTGCAGAAAGTCGGGAACATTTCCCTGCGCAATGCGCTGTGCCAGGCCCTCCACGATGGCCGTCTTTCCCACGCCCGGCTCCCCGATCAGGCAGGGGTTATTTTTCCCTCTGCGGCTTAAGATCTGGACCATCCGCTCCAGTTCCGTCTCCCTGTCGATGAGAGGATCAAGCTCGCCGGCTTTTGCGCGCGCCGTCAGATCCGCAGAATACTGATCCAGGAGAGCAGTCCCCGCAGATTCCCCCTCTTTCCCGGTACGCATTTTTTTTACGCTGGCATATTCCACGGGTCTTCCCATCGCGAACAGGATTTCCCCGTACATCTGATCCAGATTCACGGTCAGCACGGCGAGTATCTGTGCCGCCGCACAGTCCGGATGTTCTAACAGGGACAGAAGCATAT
>JAJQCB010000178.1 GCA_021203005.1 Clostridiales bacterium
CCGGAAGTGAGAGAAGAAGGAGGTTTTCTTATGGCTGAGAATAGAAACGGAATCAAGTTGAAGACAGATGCGATGGGTGAAGTCCAGGTGGCGGATGAGGTAATTGCGATCATCGCCGGCCTTGCGGCAACCGAGGTCGAGGGTGTGACCTCCATGTACGGCAACATTACGAATGATCTGGTGAGCCGTCTGGGAATCAAAAATCTCTCCAAGGGAGTGCGTATTTCCGTGGAAGAGGAAAAGGTTTCCGTAGATCTTGCGTTAAACCTGGCTTATGGTTATACCATTCCGGAGGTATCGAAAAACGTGCAGGAAAAAGTGAAAGCCGCGATTGAGAATATGACAGGCCTGGAGGTTTCCGGCGTAAATATCCGGATTGCGGAAGTGGACATGAAACAGTCTGTATAATGAAAGGAATATTAGCTTTCCGAAACACGGACTATAAAGATTATGCCGGGATATGTTGCGGGCAGGAAATTATCATCATCAGGGGAGGACAGGATGAGCCGAAGAGAAATCAGAGAGCAGATCTTTAAAATTTTATTCCGCGCAGAGTTTTATGAGAAAGACGAGCTGGAGGAACAGCTTTCTCTGTCTTTGCAGGAGATGGGTGAAGCAAAGGAGCAGGATTCGGCTTATATTGTCGCCAAAGTCCGGGATATTTGCGGACATCTGGAGGAGATTGACGGGCAGATCAACGCCAGTGCGGAGAAGTGGAAGACCAGCCGCATGGCGAAGGCGGAGCTGGCGATTATCCGGCTTGCCGTATATGAGATGAAATACGAGGAAGAGATTCCGGTATCCGTGGCGATCAATGAGGCTGTGGAGCTGGCAAAGGTTTACGGCTCGGATCATGGGGCCGGATTTGTCAACGGGGTCCTGGCGAAGATGGTATGACGAAGCATGTATATTCTGTAGGTCAGGTCAACTCTTATATCAAAAATATGTTCGCCCAGGATTTCATGATGAGCCATATCTATGTCAGCGGCGAGGTTTCGAACTGTAAATACCATTCGTCGGGGCATATTTATTTCACGCTGAAAGATGTGACGGGGGTTCTGCAGGCGGTGATGTTCGCCGGTTCCAGGAAAAACGGGCTGAAGTTTCACATGAAAGCCGGGGATAAAGTCATTGTCCTTGGAGAAATCCGCGTTTATGAGAGGGACGGCAGGTATCAGCTGTACGCGCAGCAGATTGTACTGCAGGGAGCAGGCCTGCTCTACCAGAAGTTTGAGGAATTAAAGCGTGAGCTGGAGGAGATGGGGATGTTTGCCCCGGAGTATAAGCAGCCGATTCCGACCTTTGCATCGAGGATCGGTGTGGTGACAGCTCCCACCGGGGCGGCTATTCAGGATATCCGCAATATTTCCCACAGGCGGAATCCGTATGTTCAGCTGATCCTTTATCCGGCACAGGTACAGGGAGAGGGCGCGTCGGAATCGATTGTGCAGGGAATCCATGCTCTGGAAGAGCATGATGTGGATGTTATCATTGTGGGACGGGGCGGCGGCTCTCTGGAAGATCTCTGGGCGTTTAACGAGGAGATTGTAGCGAGGGCTGTTTTTGACTGTCCTGTGCCGGTTATCTCGGCAGTGGGTCACGAGACAGATACAACAATCATTGATTATGTGGCGGATCTGAGGGCTCCCACGCCTTCGGCGGCGGCGGAGCTGGCTGTGTTCGATGTCTATCAGGTTTCAGCGCAGCTGGAATATTTCCGTAATGCGTTACAGCAGCGCATGCGTATAAGACGGGATGCGGCTCAGGCGCAGATCCGCCAGTATGAGCTTCGCCTGCAGGTATTAAATCCCAAAAACCGATTGATGGAAAACCGTCAGGCGGCCGCTGATTACCAGGACCGGCTGCAGGAACGGATGGAGCGGCTGCTTACGGAGAAGCGCCACAGGCTTCAGCTCTGTGCGGCGGCGCTGGACGCAAAGTCCCCGTTAAAAAAGCTGCAGAGCGGCTGCGCCTGGATGACGCAGGCGGACGGAAGCAGGCTGACAGGCGTTGCGGAGCTCTCCGCGGGAGACCGGGTAAGGGCGTCCATGCTGGACGGGAGCTTTACCGCGGTGGTGGAGGAAGTTTTGCCGCGGGACAGAGCGTAACCGACCGGATACGATGCGGATGCATTTATGCGTGGGAGATATAATCAGAAAATGATAATCATTCAGATATATTGCGGAATGTAGTATCAGAACCCACAATAATATTCAGATCAGAGGAAGGAAATATGATGCCGGAATCCAGAGTTGATATTGATAAAGAAGAGAACCTGAATGGCGCAGATGTGTCACAGAAGAGTCAGGAGGAAGATACTACTTCCCTGGAGGAATTATTTGAGGAACTGGACCAGATACTTGCATCGATGGATGACAGGGAAATTTCCCTGGAGGACGCCTTTTCTCTCTATGAAAAGGGGATGAAAAAGGTTCGGCAGTGCAATGAGAAGCTTGATCTTGTGGAAAAGAAAATGCTTGTGATTTCCCGAACGGGGGAGGAAGAACTGTTTGAACCGTGAGGATGCACTCACTGGGAAAAGGAGAAATCATGGAGATAAAAGAAGAAGTGAAGATGCACACCGAAGAGGCGGAGCGCATTATTACAAAATATCTGCCGCCGGAGGAAGGGTTTCAGAAGACTGTGATTGAGGCGATGAATTACAGCTTTCTGGCGGGAGGCAAGCGTCTCAGGCCGATGCTTATGCTGGAGACTTACCGTCTGTTTGGCGGGGAAAGTCCGGTGATTGAGCCGTTTATGGCGGCCATCGAGATGATTCACACGTATTCTCTGATTCACGATGATCTTCCGGCTATGGACGATGATGAATACCGCAGAGGACGGAAGACGACACATATTGTCTACGGCGAGGCGATGGGCATCCTTGCGGGGGACGGGCTTTTAAATCTTGCTTTTGAGACTGCGCTGAAAGCACTGGAGGAAGAACCGGGGAATCCCGGCGTTGCAAAAGCACTTTCCATTCTGGCTCACAATGCCGGTATCTATGGGATGCTGGGCGGTCAGGTTGCGGATGTGGAGTCTGAGGGAATGCCTGTCGCACAGGAGAAACTGGATTTTATCTATGAGTTAAAGACAGGAGCTTTGATTGAAGCTTCAATGCTGATCGGAGCGGTTCTGGGCGGCGCCGCGGAGGCGGAGCAGGGATTGATTTCCAGGGCGGCAAAGGATGTGGGGCTGGCTTTCCAGATCCAGGATGATATTCTGGATGTGACCGGCGACCAGAATGTGCTCGGAAAGCCAATCGGCAGTGATGAGAAAAACGAAAAGACTACCTATGTCACTCTGCGGGGGCTTGACCAGGCGGCAAAGGATGTGGAGATTATTTCTAATCGTGCGATTCGTACCATGCAGAGCCTTCCTGTGCAGAATACATATCTGAATGAATTGTTAAAATACCTGATTGGGAGAAAAAAGTGATGGCGCTGCTGGATCTGATCGAGAAGGAAAATGATATAAAGAAACTTTCGCCGGATCAGATGCCTGCGCTGGCGGATGAAATCCGCTCGTTTTTATTGGAACATGTTTCTAAGACCGGCGGACATCTGGCATCGAATCTGGGTGCGGTGGAGCTTACGATGGCTTTGCATCTTACGCTGGATTTCCCGGAGGATAAGCTGATCTGGGATGTGGGGCACCAGTCCTATACCCACAAGATTCTGACCGGTCGGAAAGAAGGATTTGACCACCTGCGCCAGTTAGGCGGCATGAGCGGTTTCCCTAAGCGTTCCGAGAGTGATTGTGACTGTTTTGACACCGGGCACAGTTCTACCTCGATTTCCGCCGGCCTGGGGTTTGCGAAAGCGCGGGATCTGGAGGGAGGATCCTACAGCGTGGTGTCCGTGATCGGGGATGGTGCGCTGACCGGCGGACTGGCTTACGAGGCACTGAACAACGCGGCCGATTTAAATACGAATTTTATCATAGTCCTTAACGATAACAAAATGTCCATCTCCGAAAATGTCGGCGGGATGGCGCGTCACCTGGCTTCCATGAGAGTGGCTGACGCCTATCAGGAGTTTAAAAGTGATGTACACAGCTCACTGGAGCGTCTCCCCTACGGCGAGCGTGTGGCGCGGCGGATACATAAGACAAAGAGCAGCTTAAAGCAGCTGCTGATTCCGGGAATGTTCTTTGAGAATATGGGGCTTACGTACCTGGGTCCTGTGAGCGGTCATAACCTTTCGGATATGGTTCATATCTTCCGGGAGGCAAAAAAGGTGAACGGAGCGGTGATCGTCCATGTTCTGACGGATAAGGGAAAAGGATATCTTCCGGCGGAACAGCATCCGGACCGTTTTCATGGGATCGGCCCTTTCGATGTTGAGACCGGTTATCCGTTCAAATCAAAGAAAAAACCGGACTACACGGATGTCTTTTCCACGGTGATCTGCAAAATCGCGGCAAAAAATGACCGTGTGGTAGCGCTGACAGCCGCCATGTCTGACGGAACCGGGCTGAAGCGTTTCCGCTCGGAGTATCCGGACCGCTTTTTTGATGTGGGTATTGCGGAGGGACATGCGGTGACGTTTGCCGCCGGAATGGCGGCGTCCGGTCTGCACCCATTCTTTGCGGTTTATTCTTCGTTCCTGCAGAGAGGGTTTGACGAGATTGTCCACGATGTCTGTATGCAGAATCTGCCGGTGACATTTGCCATTGACCGGGCAGGTCTGGTGGGAGCTGATGGTTCGACGCATCATGGAATTCTGGATCTCTCCTATCTTTCCATGTTGCCGAATATGACGGTTATGGCGCCGAAGAACAAGTGGGAGCTGGCGGATATGCTCTGGTTTGCCTCCCGGCAGGACGGACCGACAGCGGTCCGCTATCCCCGCGGACAGGCTTACGACGGATTGAAGGATTACCGTGCGCCGGTTCGTCACGGAAAAAGCGAATGGATTTATGAGGAACTGCAGATTGTGATTTTTGCCGTGGGAAGTATGGTCGAAACTGCGCTGGATGTGCGGGAACAACTGCATAAAAAGGGTTACGACTGTTCTCTGGTAAATGCCCGTTTTGTAAAACCGATCGATACGGACTCCATCAGAAAAGCGGTGGAAGACCACGTCCTCATTGTGACGATGGAGGATAATATGCTCCGCGGCGGCTATGGCGACGCAGTGGGGGCGTACCTGGCGGAAATCCATGCAGATGCGAGCCTCCTTTGCTTCGGAATTGAGGACCGGTTTGTATCCCATGGAACAGTGGAACAGCTTAGGAAACTGACCGGTCTGGACGCGGCGGATATGACAAAGAAGATTATAGATACGTATGACGCTTTGTGATTCCGGGATGTGGAGATAGAAGATGAAAGAACGTTTGGATGTACTGCTTGTGAAGAGAAATCTGGCTCCCTCCCGCGAGAAAGCCAAGGCGATGATCATGGCGGGCAATGTCTTTGTGGACGACCAGCGGGAGGATAAGGCGGGAGCCTCCTTTGCGGAGACGGTAAAGATCGAGATACACGGCAGCACTTTAAAATATGTCAGCCGCGGCGGGTTGAAGCTGGAAAAAGCGGCGGAGCGGTTTGACCTTGACCTTGCCGGAGCGGTATGCATGGATATCGGCGCCTCCACCGGCGGTTTTACCGACTGTATGCTGCAGAACGGTGCAGCCAGGGTTTATGCTGTGGATGTGGGATACGGGCAGTTTGCCTGGAAGCTGCGGCAGGATCCGCGGGTTGTCTGTATGGAAAAGACCAACATCCGCTATGTCACGCCGGAGGATATCGGAGAGCCTCTGGATTTTGCCTCGGTGGACGTCTCTTTTATCTCCCTAACAAAGGTGCTCGGACCGGCGCGGAACCTGCTGCGGGACGGCGGCGAAATGGTCTGCCTGATCAAGCCGCAGTTTGAGGCCGGACGGGAAAAGGTGGGAAAAAAGGGGGTGGTCCGTGATCCGAAGGTGCATCTGGAGGTTGCGGAGCATATTCTGTCCTTTGTGCAGGAGATCGGATTTGACGTATTGCATCTTGATTTTTCACCGATTAAGGGACCTGAGGGAAATATTGAATATCTGATTCACCTGAAAAAAACGCAGCCGGTTAGTCAGGATGTCTCTGTGAATGCGGCTGCCGTGGTGGAGGCGGCGCATGCCGCATTGGATTAGAAAAGAGAGGGCAGCTATGAAGCGTTTCTTCATTATTACCAATGAGCATCGGGATAAGGATTTGTCTGTTACCCGGTCTATCCAGGATTACATTGAGGCGAAAGGCGGCCAGAGCAGCTTTTATGTGAGCAATAAGTCCGAGTGGAGCAGGCGCAGCCTGCGTCTGCTTGGAAGCCGGGATGTGGATGCGGACTGTATTATTGTCCTGGGCGGCGACGGGACACTGGTGCGGGCGGCCAGGGACATGGCGAGGATGGAGATTCCGCTGATCGGCGTCAATCTGGGTACACTGGGTTATCTGTGCGAGCTGGATCTGGCGACCGTTTACTCTGCGATCGACGGTCTCTTTGAGGATCGCTATGAGGTGGAAAAGCGGATGATGATCGAGGGGGTTATGCCTGACCGTGAAGAAGAGACGGAGCCGATGGCGGCTCTCAATGATATTGTCATTCACAGAGCCGGCAGCGCCCAGCTGATCAACCTGCTTCTCACGGTGAACGGCGAGTATCTGACAACCTACAGCGCGGACGGCATGATCATTTCCACGCCCACCGGTTCCACGGGTTACAGCATGTCGGCCGGCGGCCCGATTGTAGACCCAAGGACAGAACTTCTGCTGATCACGCCGATCAATCCTCAGTCATTTTCCACGCGCAGTATCGTAGTAGGGGCGGATGCCAGGATTGAGGTCATGCTTTCCAAGAGAAGACTGGAGCGGGATGAGGAGGCGCAGGTGACCTTTGACGGAGATCCTTATATATCTTTACATGTGGGAGAGCGCATTCAGATACGCAGAACCGGGGTTTCCGCCCAGGTAATGAAGGTCAACCAGCTGAGTTTTCTGCAGATTCTGCGCAAGAAGATGACGTGATGATACCAGGGTCAAAAAGTCATGAATGGAGCGCTTGCGGTCCGATTCATGACTTTGGGACCCGCCAAAACACGAGGAAGTAGCCATTTTGACCGTTTTTTGGGAAAAATGAGCGGATTCTGAGTGTTTTGAGGATTGCGGGAGTGGTTTTTACGGAGCAATCCGTAGGTATTATCACGTCAGAGTAAAAGTAGTCATGAAGGGGCAAAAAGGCTATGAAAGAACATCGCCAGGCAAAAATTCTGGAAATTATCCGTCGGCAGGACGTGGATACGCAGGAGGAACTCTGTGCAATCTTAAACCGGGAGGGATTCCGGGTGACACAGGCGACTGTCTCGCGCGATATCCGTGAACTGAAGCTCACCAAGATATCGCAGGGCGGCGGAAAGAAAAAATATGTGATGCTTTCCGATATGGGCGGCGAGGGAGATGATAAGTATTACCGCGTGTTCCGGGATGGTGTGGTATCGATCGACATGGCGCAGAATATTCTGGTGCTGAGGACGGTGTCCGGGATGGCAATGGCGGTAGCACTCGCTGTCGATATGATGGATTGCAGGGAAGTAGTCGGCAGTATCGCAGGCGACGATACGGTCATGTGTGCGGTGCGGACTGTCGGGGAGACGGAAGCGCTGATGCAGCGGCTCCGCGGACTGCTGCGGTAGGATCATTCATCTGACGGGGAATGGGTGCAATGATTCCGAAGAATTTGTCTGGTTCCAGCTGATTGCGAATCGATTTGGGAGAGTAGAAGGAGCATCTATGTTACTGAATTTACATGTGAAAAATCTGGCTCTGATTGAGGAGGAGGAAGTGGATTTCGGGTGCGGTCTCAATATCCTGACAGGAGAGACCGGAGCGGGGAAATCCATTCTCATCGGATCGATTCACCTGGCTCTGGGAGGAAAGGTTTCCAGGGGAATGCTGCGCGAGAATGCGGATTATGCCCTGGTGGAGCTGACTTTCTCCGTTGATCAGCCTCATCAGGTGAGGGAACTGGAAAAGATGGATATTTTTCCGGAGGATGGCCAGCTGATTCTCTCCCGCAAGATTATGAAGACAGGGAGGAGTGTCTGCCGGATTAATTCGGAAACCGTGTCCGCTTCGCTGATGCAGAAAGCGGCTTCCCTGCTGATCGATATTCATGGCCAGCATGAACATCAATCTCTTCTTACGAAAAAGAATCATATCAAATATCTGGATTCCTATGCAAAGAGAGAGCTGGGAGACAGACTGCAAAATCTGCAAACCTCCTATCACAGGTATACAGAAGGGAAAAGACTTCTGGAGGAGGCTTCTCTGGACCGGGAGCAGCAGCAGAGGGAGATTTCTTTTCTGGAATATGAGATCCGGGAAATGGAAGACGCTCACCTGCAGCCGGGGGAGGATGAAGAGCTGGAGACAGTATTTCGCCGTCTCTCCCATGGCAGAAAAATACTGGAGGCGGCCGCTGAGTGCAGAGATCTCTGTGCGGATGGCGATGGAAATGCTTCCGACAGGGTCGGACAGGCGGTCCGTTCCCTGACTGGTGTGGCAGAGTACGACAATCAAGCTGGTGCCCTGGCGGAACAGCTGCAGGAGATTGACAGCCTGCTGGGCGACTTTAACCGGGAACTTGCGTCCTACCTGGATGACTTTTCGTTTTCCGATGAGGAATTTGCGGAAATTCAGGAGAGGCTGGATCGGATCAACCATCTGAAGAGCAAGTATGGAAAAACGATTGATGATATCCTGCGTCAGAAGACAGAAAAAGAAGCGGAGATGGAGAAGCTGGCACATTACGATGAATACCGCAGGGAGCTGGAGGAAAATCTGATTCGTGCGGAGCGCGAACTGCAGGAAATCTCTGCGGAGGTGTCTGCAATCCGCCGGTCAGCGGCGGAGATTTTTACGGAAGAAATCAGAAAGGCGCTGGAAGCACTGAACTTTAAGCAGGTACAGCTTTCCATGGAATTCCGGAAAACAGATCGCTATACTGCGAACGGATGGGATGACGTCCGGTTCCTGATCTCCACCAATCCGGGAGAACCGATGAAACCGCTGGATTCGGTCGCATCCGGAGGAGAGCTTTCGCGTATCATGCTGGCATTGAAAACGGTGCTGGCGGAGAATGATGAGATTGAGACGCTGATTTTCGATGAGATCGACAGCGGTATCAGCGGGCGGACCGCGCAGATGGTGGCGGAAAAGATGAAGCTTACGGCTGCCAGTCATCAGGTGATCTGCATTACGCATCTGCCGCAGATCGCGTCCATGGCGGACACACATTTTCTGATTGAGAAAACTTCCGATGATTCTTCCACAATCTCCCGGATACGCATGCTGCGGCGGGAGGAAAGCATCGAGGAACTGGCGCGGATGCTGGGCGGCGTCCGGATTACAGAGGCTGTGATGGAGAATGCGCGGGAGATGAAAAAGCTGGCGGATGCGGTGAGACCGGATTCTGTTTCGAAGTGAAATTAATATATTATGAAAAAATATCGTTATCTGATCTGGATCCTGCCGGTTCTGGCTGCGATTCTGATCTTCTGTTTTTCGGCTCAGCCGGGGGAAGAGTCCTCGCAGCTGAGCAACGGCGTTGTCTTAAAATTGCTTGACCTGTTATCGCAGTGGAATCCGTCTCTGGATTCTGCGGAATTTCTGGAGCGGATGTCCGCGCCGGTGCGCAAGGCGGCACATGTCACAGAGTACCTGATTTTCTACCTCACTTTGCTGGCGGCTTACTATGTGACCGGATTCCGTCGGCTGTGCTGGATTGGCAGTTCTGTTCTGACAGCTTTTTATATGCCTGTACGGATGAGATCCATCAGCTTTTTGTGGATGGAAGGGCGGGAAGGTTTACCGATGTGCTGATCGATTGCTCCGGCATTGCTGTTCTGTCTGTCGTTTTATTTTTTGTAAATTTTTACCGGCGCAATAAAGCGAAAAGGCTGTGATATGCGATAAACACTGTTATACAATACAATATTTAACAGACGCGGTAAGAACATACAGTGTGTAAAACTGAAAATGAAATATACTAAAAAGGTACTTGAAAGGATCAGGTATCTTTTTTTGCATTACCAGTAAGGAATTTTGTTTCCTTAATCGCAGCATTAGAAAAAACATAAGAGGAGATGACGATAGAAGTATGTCGGAACCGAAAATTTTAAAAATATACAGACGGGAGAGAAAGAAAATTTTCCTGCTTTACCTGCTTATTCTGATTGTTTTTTCCCTGTCCTCCGTGGCGGCTTACATTCCGGATTCCATCTCGGTGACCAGAGGTAATACGGTGTCCATCGGAGAATTCCTGCCGGTTACAAGAACCGTAAGAAGTGATGATGAGGCGGTGGAATCTTTTGGAAGTCTCGGCACGGCGGAGTGCGGCGTCTATGAGATGGAATGCCGCCTGCTGGGAATCGTGCCGATCAAGAGTGTCACAGTCAATATTGTCGAAGATACGCAGGTTATTCCCTGCGGCGTGCCGGTGGGGATTTATATAGAGACGGAAGGGGTTTATGTGGCGGACGTGGCTGAGGTTGAGACAGCGAACGGTTCCGCTGCGAATCCATCCAGACATATTCTGAAAGCGGGGGATTACATTACCGCTGTGGATGGCGCGGCGGTTTCCTCGAAAGAAGAACTGATTGACTGTGTCCGGGCTTCGGAGGGAAAGACGCTGCTTTTGTCGGTCGCGCGGGACGGGGAGGCGATTGCGTGTGAGGTAACTCCCGTGAAAAATGCGGACGGTGAATACCAGATTGGAGTATGGGTGCGGGATGACATGGCGGGAATCGGGACTCTCACCTATGTGACGGAGGAAGGCAGTTTCGGTGCGCTGGGCCACAGCATCAGTGATACAGATACAAGTGAACAGGTGGTAATGAAAGAGGGTACTGTTTATCTGACCGACATTCTGAGCATTATTAAGGGGACAAAAGGAAACCCGGGAGAACTGGTAGGGCAGATTCAGTATACGCAGGATCGGGTACTTGGGACGATCACGGAGAATTTGCCGAACGGTATCTTCGGGGTGCTGGACAATCTGCCGGAGGAACTGGCCGCAGCGGAGCCGGTATCCGTCGGCTATAAACAGGAAATTACAGAGGGAACAGCGGAAATCCTGGCGGAGATTGACGGTGAGATCGGTGCTTACGAGGTGGAAATTGAGAGTATTGATATGAATGCTTCAGAGTTGAATAAGAGTCTGCTGTTTTATGTGACAGATGAGGAACTGATTGAAAAAACCGGGGGAATCATTCAGGGGATGAGCGGGTCGCCGATTCTGCAAAACGGCAAAATTATCGGGGCGGTTACCCACGTTTTTGTCTCGGATCCGCGGGAGGGGTATGGAATTTTTATAGAGGATATGCTGGAAAGGGAATAAATATACGAAATCATTCCAAAATATGGTATTTTTCAATGGGATATTGACACTCTTCGACAATTTTAGCGCACGGAAACGTTTATACTTCATCTGAAAAGCAGCAGAGATTCAGAACAAGGCTCTGAATAAATAAAACAAGAGGGGTGTTATGAAGTTTGATCAGGATAGCGATTGCTGACGATAATGAAAACATGGTCCGCCTGCTGACCGACATCGTTTCCAGAGATAAGGAGCTGAATGTGGTCGGGACAGCGAACAACGGCGAGGAGGCCTGTGAAGTGATTCGCACGAAAGAGCCGGATATTGTACTTTTAGATATCGTCATGCCGAAGCTGGACGGGCTTGGCGTGATGGATCGCACTAACAGGGATAAAACGATTCGCAAACAGCCGAACTACATTATCATCAGCGCCATCGGACAGGAGAATGTGACAGAAGACGCATTTCGCCTGGGCGCGTCCTACTATCTGATGAAGCCATTTGATCAGGAAGCTCTGGTAAAACGTATTAAGTACGTGAAGGATACAATTCACCGGAAGTCCGACGACCCGAAAACCGGGAGCATCTATGAGAATATCCTGGATGTCAGGGAGCATGATCTGGAGACTGATGTCACCAATATCATCCATGAGATCGGGGTGCCAGCGCATATTAAGGGTTATCAGTACCTGAGAGAGGCGATTGTGATGTCCGTAAATGATATTGAGATGCTGAATTCTATCACGAAAATTCTGTATCCGGCTATCGCGAAAAAATACCAGACGACCTCCAGCCGGGTGGAGCGGGCAATCCGGCATGCGATTGAGGTCGCATGGAGCCGGGGGAAAATGGATACGATTGATGAGCTTTTCGGATATACCATTCACAACGGAAAGGGAAAACCGACGAATTCTGAGTTTATCGCCCTGATTGCGGACAAGATTAGGCTGGATTACCGGAAGTAATGTGGAAAATATAGAAAAAACTTACAAATTCTCTGGCCTCCGGGCAGGAAATGTTGTATGATGATATAGATAATGTGTCAGAATACAGTTTTTTGTTCGGAGGGTTTATATGAAAAAAGTCTTGTTTGCTTCATCGGAAGTGGTTCCTTTTATAAAGACAGGCGGTCTGGCGGACGTGGCCGGATCATTGCCGAAGTATTTTCAAAAGTCAGAGTATGATGTGAGGGTAGTTCTTCCAAAATATCTGTGCATGAAAGAGTCATTCTGCGACGGGCTCACCGCTGTGGCGGAATGCGAAGTACATCTGAACTGGCGGACACAGTACGCAGGAATTTATCAGACCGTGGAAGACGGTGTTACCTTTTATTTTATTGACAATGAGTATTATTTTGCCGGGCCGAAGCCGTACGGTGAGATTTATCAGGACGCGGAAAAGTTTGCGTTTTTCTCCAAGGCAGTGCTGACGATTCTGCCGGTGATTGACTTTCAGCCGGATATCATACACTGCCACGACTGGCAGACAGGTCTGGTTCCGGTTTTCCTGGAAGGGCAGTTTCGTCAGGAAGCGTTTTACCGCCATATCCGCACCATCTTTGCCATACATAACCTGAAGTTCCAGGGACGGTGGTATATCGATGCAATCCGGGATGTGACCGGCCTCCCGCCGGAGTATTTTACTATGGAGACGCTGGAGAGTTACGGACAGGCTAACCTGCTGAAAGGCGGTCTGGTCTACGCGGATTACATCACGACGGTCAGTGAGACCTACGCGAAGGAGATCCAGTCCCCGGATGGAGGCGAAGGCCTGGACGGCCTGCTGCGGGCGAAGGGTTCCCGTCTCACCGGCATCTTAAACGGACTGGATTATAAGGATCAGGATCCCGCGGCAGATGAGAGAATCACACAGAAGTTTGAGGGCGACATTGTTTCTTACAAGAGGATAAACAAGGCAGATTTGCAGCGCAGCCTCGGCCTGGAGGAGAGGGAGGATGCGTTCCTCATCGGCATGGTGTCCCGTCTGACCGATCAGAAGGGATTCGACCTTGTGAATTACATCCTGGATGAGATCATGGGGGAAGAGCGGATCCAGATCGTAGTTCTGGGCACCGGGGAATATCGCTACGAGAGCATGTTCCAGTATTATGAGGAAAAATACTCAGGACGCATCTCGGCAAATATTTAT
>JAJQCB010000304.1 GCA_021203005.1 Clostridiales bacterium
GCGAGTATCTGTGCCGCCGCACAGTCCGGATGTTCTAACAGGGACAGAAGCATATGCTCTGTCCCCACTGATTCACTCTCATATTGGCGCGCCAGCTCAGCTGCCCGCTCCAGCACCTGCTCTGACTCCGGCATCAGCGAAATCGCCTCCGCACCATCCGTCGCCGGAAACGGCAGAATCATCTCATCGATCACACGCGTTACCGTCGCCTCCTGAACCGACTGCCGGCGCAGGACCTGACCGGCCACACCGTTTTTCTCCCGTATCATGCCCAGCAGAATGTATTCCGTGCCGAGCACGCGCAGACCTTTTTCTTTCACCAGATTCTGCGCGATGCGCATTACCTGCCTGGCCTGCTTTGTATAGGCATAAGACTCCATCTGTCCTTACCTCCTGCTATTTTTATTCATACAGGTGATTACTCGTAATCGGAATAAATCTCATCCACAAGCTGATGAGTCTCTTCCCGGGTAATCCCCTTGCAAAATCCTCTGGCAACCGCCAGCCGGAGGTGATCTTTCATCTCCTCCATTGCCTTGATCTTGTCAAGGTCGATCGCAATGACAGCTCCCGTCCTGCGCCCCAGACGGAGAAGCCCCTCCTGGCGCAAAACCGCATATGCCTTGTTCACGGTATGCATGTTAATTCCGATTGTATCCGCCAGACTCCGCACCGAGGGAAGCGAATCTCCCTCCTGGTACTGACGGGTGGCAATCCCGTAAATAATCTGGTTGCGAAGCTGAATGTAAAGTGCCTCATCGCTGTCAAAATCAATCTGTATCTCCATTTCCTCTGTATCTCCTCTATCTTATGTTATTATTTATTTACAAGAATTCCAGATCATCGTCGTCATCGTAGTATTCCGGCTCTTCGTCCGGCATTTTCAGTTTGCTCAGATCCATGCTGTCCGATTCATCCGAAGCCGGGATATCATAATCTGCACCTTTCTCCAACGGGATGTCATAGTCGTCCAGCCATTCCGGTTTCTCCTCCCTGGCTCCGGGAGTTCTCTGCGCAGAGCCGGATTCCTTCTTCACCGCATCCTCAGGCGGGAAATCTTCCCATGCCGTATCCGCTTCCTGCGTCCCGGTTTCCGGCATCGGCGGGGCATCCGGTATCCCGGCAGATTCCGCCGCTTCGTTTGTCCCGGAGGCCAGATCTTCCTCTATGTAGCGGTTCAGAAGCGCCTCAAAATCCGTATCATCCATGAAATCCAGATCCAATACATCAACGCCGCCGATCTCTGATACGGGCTCCGTTACCGGTGCTTCCTGCACGGGAGCATTCTTCTTTTTATTTTTCTTTGCGGAAGATGCTTTCTCCCTGTGATTTCCGGCTGCTTCTCCTGCATGGTCCGCGGCGGATTCCTCTGCCGTCCGCTTTGCGTCCGGTTCCGCTATCTCCGCCTGCCGCCGGTCTTTCTTCTCTTCACTTGCCGGCTGCGCCGATCCTTTTCTGACTTTTACCGGCTCGGGCTTTTCTTTTTCTTTCTTTGTTTTTACGCCGCCGCGCTCCTCTGAACTGTTTTTCTGCTTCGGTTCCGCAGCAATCCTTTTCGGCGCCTCTTCCTCTTCTTCCTCAAGCTCTTCCTCCAGAATACGGCGAAGACGGCGGTACCGCACGGAAAATATGATGGTCAGGATCAGAAGCAGCAATCCAATCACGGCAAGCACACTGAATGCCATCTTTGTCAGAGAATCCTCGGAAAAATCAGACGCCGCTTCCGTCTCGTCCTCCTCCGTCTCCGTCACACTATACTGCATATTCAGAAGGTTTTTCTGAATGGTGCCGTCGTCCGCATTATATACATACCAGCCGGACTCCCCAATCTCATTGTATCCGTATACATAGTAGAAATCTACGATAGCCGCATCGTCCGCAACCAGTTCATCCGGTTCCGCCAGCTGGAGCGCCGTAATCGCGCCCTCGGCGAATTCGAGACTGGTCTCCACAAAGTGGCCGGACACCAGCGACAGTTCCTCCTCCGGAATATCCGTCAGAGTAATCGAGCCATTCTGCGTCGCAAACTCCAGAGAAACACTCTCTTCTGCCTCCGCTTCTGATTCGTCCGTACCGGAATCCTCCTCCGTACTCTCATTGGAAGTCTCCGCCAGACTCTCGTCGGAAGTCTCCAGCAGGTCGCCGCGAACCCATCCGCTGCGCTCCCCGCCATCCACGGTATAAGAAATCTGATACCATGTATTTCCATCCGACCCCGTCGTCTCATCTACAATGGACACGGCCTGCCCCTCTGACAGACCATCCACCTGATCGCCGCTGACAGCAGAATTGCGGACCACGATATTATCCGCTACCGCTGTGCCCGACGCCGGAATCGCCCACGCCGTTACGACCGGCCCGGCCGTGATTCCCGTCACAGACAACGCAGCCGTCATGGCAAGTGCAAACACGCGTTTTTTCCATCTCGTTTTATTTCTCATTTTTCTTTCCTTTCACAAAAATACATTTCTTCTCATTATAATTACAATCGTTTGAAAATGTCAACCAAAGCATGAAAAGATCGGTGAAAGATTAGTGAAAAGCCTTGATTTTATAAGTGCTATACGCTAAGATAGAACAGAAAACACAGAAAGGATAAGTATATGAAAAAGAAATTGCTTTTTTCCCTGCTTGCCGCTTTGGCAGTAGGCAGTATATTTTTATGCAGCTGCACCGTTGACCTCACCAGCATCAATGAGGGGGACACCACTCTCTCCGCAGAAATTGAGTCAGACAACCTTTCCGACGGCACGCTGCAGGTACACAGTGTATGGTATCAGAATGGCGGCGATATGCTGACTTCCGCCACGATTACCTTCTCCGACGAGAACGGTGAAGTTTACTCCGGTGTGACGGACGATTCCGGCAAACTCGACGTCTGCACGCTGCCGGGCAATACCATCCTCACCTGTGAGATTACCGACAGCACCGGCGGGGTGATTGCTTCTTCCGAGGTTATTTTTAAAATTTCCTCTGACTACACGGCGCTCACGATTTACACACCGTCTGAGGAGGACTACGAATGCATCCTTGAGATTCCGGCAGATAAGACAGACATCCGGGCAGCCATCTTCCTGACAGAGGACGGACAGCTTTCCTTTGCCAACCTTACCCCCTGGTCTGATTCCTACGACGAAGAGACGACCACCGACGAGAGTGACGCTTCCGCGGAGGATGAGGATGCTTCTGACGGAGAATCCTCCGAGGGAGAGGACACGGCCTCGGACAGCGAAAACACGGAGGATGAGACGACAGGCGACTCTGAGGACACTTCTGCAGATGAGACAGCGGACGAAGACACAGATACGTCCGATGAGGATACTGGAGATACAGACACGGATGCGGCAGCGGAGTAATCAGAGATAATACCGATATAAATATTCCTTACGCACCCCTGCGCATATAAGACACATATACCCCCTCAGACGAAATCACGCTGAGGGGTATTTTATGCATCCAGATCAAAATGATGATGTTCATCATGGTACTCCTGGATCACATCCAGGAACTTTCCGACCTCCCGCCAGGCCGTGCGCGACTCCGGGATCATCAGCAGCGACATCTGAAACACATGGAACATACCCTCATAAACGCTCAGGCGCACCTTGACCCCGGCTGCCTTTGCTTTCTCCGCCACCAGTTCGGAATCGCTGCGCAGCATCTCATAGCTCCCCACCTGGATCAGCATCGGCGGAAAATCCGTAAAGTTGCCGTAGAGCGGAGAGATATAGGGATTGGTCGTATCCTCCTCCCCCACATAGTCTTTATTGTAGATCAGGCTGTCCTTCGTGTTGCCGAACACCGGGTCGATGACGTAATTCGTGCGGTAGGATTCGCCGGACAGGGTCAGATCCGTCCACGGGGACATGGCGACAATCCCTGCCGGAAGCAGGCGTTTCCGGTCTTTCAGATACATACAGAGCGCCATCGCCAGTCCGCCTCCCGCGGAGTCTCCCGCCAGAACAATTTTGTCCTCCGTCCAGTGATTCTCCAGCAGCCACTCATAAGCACTGACGGCGTCCTGCAGAGCAGCCGGATAAGGATCCTCCGGCGCCACGCGGTAATCCGGCGTCAGTACCGGAATCCCGTGTCCGAGCTCACTGTAAAATCCGGCAAAGCTGCGGTATATGTTGATCATTTTTCCCACATAGCCTCCGCCGTGCAGCTGCAGCACAACCATTCTGTCGCTGAGCGTGTCCGGCTCCAGCAGCTCCATGGAAAAATCCTGCTGTTCAATTACAGACAGCGAATAACCGTTCGGTACTTTCCACTCCGGCTCAGCCATTTTTTTCCGCAGTTCCCCGCTTCTTAATCTCCGCCCGATCAGGTTGTCCGAATGCATCCGTGCAACCAGCTCGCGCAGTACACGACCCTGCGGGGTGTTTTCATACTGATGTATAAAATCCGCCTTTCTCTTATGATACTGTCGTGACGTCAGAAACACAAAAACCCTTATTTTGTGTGATATCTACGGATTGCTCCGATTCTCACACATGGAAGCGTCTGTACAGCTCTGATCGCGCGCGCTGTCCGCCCACGATCAGTGTTCCGGCAAAAGTCAGACCCGCAATGATCATGGCTGCCAGCGGCATAATCAGGTTTGTCACAATCCGGAAATGATACAGCACAAATGGGATAATGCAAAATACAATATCCAGAATCTGCAGCGGAATATAACTCTGCCAGTTCCGGTTGTTTACCAGCATTAAAATAACAATAATCACATCCACAAGAATGTAAGCGGCAGGCAGCACATAGTTCAGAGACCATCCGCCGAACCCTGTCTCCAGGTCGATGACAAACAGCACCGCCACTCCCAGCAGCGTCTGCAGGATCATCTTCAGCCGGTAGCCGGTGTGCATCTGGATTGACACTTTCAGCGTGATAAAACCGTAAATCAGAAAAGCAGCAATCAGAATCACCCACGCTGCCGGTCCGTCCGTCATATAATTGATCACACAGAGAATCGCCTCCGCCGCAATGGCCGCGAACAGGTAAATATTCATGGCCAGCTGAATCTTTTTAATTCCGCGCTCTGCGTCCAGGTAGGGATAAATCCGGCTGGGTTCCTCCCCCGTCCCCTGTTCTACAATGCATTTGCAGAGGGGGCAGACCGGAACCGGGTCACGCAGCTGCACGCCGCAGTTTTTACACATACTCATATAAAACCACTTCCTCATGTTTATTCGCAGTAAACCCCATTGGTATCAATCGTCACGGATATCTCCTGTGAAGTCAGATACCGGAAAAACTCCCGCTGCAGCCTGGTATCTTTCATCGCGGAGGTGATGGTCGCGGACAGCGTACCGTTATAAGAGCTGAGCGCCATTTTCAGGTTCTGCCCTCTGGAGCGGGAAAGCAGCACGTCAAACCTCTCAATATACTCCCGATACTTCGGCGACACGGTGATGTTTCCCATGTTCGTCACGGTAGCAGTGTTTGCTTTCGCATGCATGTTGTATACTCCCCGCATGCCCGGATTTTTAAAGACCAGAGGCAGCGTCCGCAGAATCAGCGCGCGCTCACCGGTCACGTTGTAGGAGAGCACTTCCTCCAGATGCTCTTTTGTCATCTGCTCCCGGAGCGAAGTCTTCACTGCCTCCATCACATCTTCAAACGGCTGGTTTTCCCTTGTCGGATGAAAAATCGCCGTCACCATCACAAAAAAGTTTTTCGTCGTCACCGACTGAAAATACGGGCGCAGGTTCACCGGCACACTGACCGAGAGCTGATTTTTTGAGGGCATCCCTTTTAAATAAACCTGATAGACCGCCCAGAGGAAAACCGCCACCAGATACTCATTCAGGGTAGCGTCATAGCGCTGCGCCTCAGCTTTTACTTCCTCCACCGGCATATGTCCGTGGATAATTCCCATTTTATCCGGAGGGAACAGCGCCCCCTTTAATATAAAAGCCCTGCCGGCCTTGTATCCGCCGGAAAACCGGGTTTTTTTAAAGTTCTGCAGATAACTGTCCTCCGTATTCAGGGAAGTCTCACTGCTTAAGCCGTCCCCGTACTTTTCCCGCAGCTCGGGATGAGACAGCCGCAGATACTGGTACGCCAGCTCTTTCAAAAAGTAAAAAGCTCCGGTGCCGTCCGTCAGGACATGAAACGCCTCCAGGTTGATCCGCTTCCCGTAATAAGTGACCCGAAAAAGGTAGTTGCGGTTGCGGTTCTCCTCCATGTAACGGCAGGGATAGGTGCTCTCCTCCACTACCCGGGGCGCTTTCTTTCCGTTTTCCTCAAAATAATACCAGAAAAACCCCTGACGCAGACGGCAGTTAAAAATAGAGAATTTAGGCAGCACCAGATCGAGAGCCTCCTGCAGGACCTCCCGCTGTATCTCCTCCTTCAGGTAAACCGCCACCCGGTAGACATTAGTCATGCTTTCCCCCGCGATGGCCGGGAAAAGGTGCGCCGTGTTGTCAAGCTTCGCCCAGCGGATCTCGTGGGAATTGTCGTAGACATGACCTGCCGCATCGGACTTTTCCTTTAAATGCTCCGTTTCAAACTGTTGTTTCTTATTCCGTTTCGACTTCTGCTTTTTTTCTTTCTCCATAAAACCATTCAATCAGACATACCGCCGTATTCTCACGCGGATCCTGCCCTTTTTCGTCTCATTTAAAAACCCGTCAAATATAAACTTTCCGAACCCGCGGACAGACACTGCGTCCCCGGGCTTTAAGGCGCCGCTGTTATTCTCAAACTGCCGCCCGTTGACAAACACTTTCTTTGCCTGAAACAGCCGGACGCTCTGGCTGCGCGACAGGTTGTACACCTTCGCAACCACCGCGTCGCAGCGCTCCGCGCTGACCACCAGCTCTTCCTCCGAAAAATCCGGTCTGGCTGCAGCCGGGCACTCCTTTGTGATCTCACAGAGCACGCTGGTGTGCTTCACCTTATCCAGGTGTTCCTGCAAAAATGCCGCCATCGCATCCTCACAGAACACATATCCGACATTATCCTTTACTATAATATCTCCCAGAACATCCCGCTCAATTCCCAGATTCATCAAAGCGCCCAGAAAATCCCGGTGCGTCAGGTCGTCGGCAAACTTCTGCATCAGCGGCTTGACGACCAGACAGGAGATGGGGAACTCCTCTTCATAGCCCAGCATCTCCTCCGAGCCAAACCGGAGCATCCGCCGCTCACAGTCCTCCCCGCCGCCGGACAGTGCCCACGGGACAAAGGAGACCTCACGCTCCATCTCATAGAAAAGAGCCTGGTCGCCCTGGTTTAAAAAACCTGAAAATGTGTAGACATTGGACTGATAGCAGCGGTTCGCCAGATCCAGTATTCTTCTTTTTAAAGCCTGTTCTTCCTGCATGCTGCACTCCTGCCCGGAAACGTTATAAGGAGGCCGTCACAAACTGATGCATCTTACATTGGCACATATCATGATGCGCCAGTTTATAACTTTCTTACAACACCTCTTCTATCTCTGAAAAATCAATATACAAATCCTCATAAATATTCACTCTGATAGAGGAACGAAAGGAATAGGTCACACTGATCAGATTCTTCTCAAAGCAATTTACCGTCACTGTTTTCCGTCCCGGATCCACAATCCAGTATTCACGGACACCATAAAGCTTATAATAATACAACTTACGGATATAATCATCCGACGGATTGCCGGGAGATACGATCTCAATCACAAAATCAGGTGCACCGTTGCAGCGCTTCCCATCCAGCTTATCCTTGTCACAAACCACTATAATGTCAGGCTGCACAATTGTAAGCGGCGCATCGTTTAACTTTACGTCAAACGGAGCCGGAAAGACGGAACAGGCTCCGCCCTTTCCTTTGATGTGATTGCGCAATAAAACAAGCAGTTCCGTGAGGATTGTCTGATGAATCTGTGATGGGCTGGCCATATCATAAACGATACCTTCAAAAACTTCTACCCTCTCATTCTCCGGAAGATTCTCATACTGCTCCAAAGTAAAATCGTCATTAACCCATTGCTGCAATGCTGGCATAATTACAAATCCTTTCCTGAATATCCTTCCCTGATATTGATGCATGCTGATTCCAAAATCGTGACCCGGGCTTCGCCCTATATCAGAGCACAGATGGGCATTCCCTTACATGCAAGCATGACGTGTCTACCCATCTGCACTCTGCTGCACGGCTCATTGCTTGCGCTCATTATATCGAAAAAGCTTCTCCCCCGCAACCCCGGCCGCGGAAATGATTTTACTCCTCCACTTTCTGTTTCACATGAATCCCATTGACGACCACCTCATTGGTCAGCGGAATCACCAGGCAGGGCACGCCGTCCACCATGCGGGTCTCCACCATATCCGCGCAGTCCGCCTGGACTTTCACCGTCACCTCCGGCGTCTTCACCTCAAAGGTTTTCGTGTCGGAGATATGCGCCGCCATGACCGTCGCCTGCGCACCGATTTCCTCGTCGTACTCCTGCTCAAACCGCTCCATATTCTCCTCCGGGGCGCCGCACCGCTCCAGCAGCCTGCGGACATCCGCCTTGTCCAGCTCCAGCGGTTCCGGATCATCCGCTTTTTCCTCGATCATTTCATTTAAGGTATCGTGAATATGAAGCACTGCATCGTAAACACACGCCTCCCCCAGGGCGTCCTCAATGATCGTCTGAAAGGACTCTTTCTGCTGCGCCGCCGGCAGCGGCTGTGTGCACCCCAGGAACTGCTCGATCATCTCCGGGCAGAACTCCTTCGCATTTTTAGAGTAAAACAGCAGGCTATGTAAATCTGTATTCCGGTCGTTGAATGCCGGAAAGAGAAACGCCTGCTCCGGCATGCCGACAATCCAGTCACGGATCCGGTCCTGAAAACTGTTGGTCTCCGCATTGTAGCTGAGACCGGCTTTGGAAAGCTCCACCGGGCACAGGCAGCAGAGGATAAAATTGTATACGTAATCAGAGGCGTCGTCCATCGTCAGCCCGTCAGATGCTTTCGCCGGGATATCATACGCGCCGTGGATCAGCAGAATCAGATAATTTTCCGGGTGATACCAGGTCCCGATCACCTGATCATAGAACGCATCCAGGTCGTCATCGTTTTTCAGTTCCCCGTCCCGCAGCACCAGCAGGCGCTTCTGGGTGCCGTCCCCCATCTCCTGGTCTAATGGGAATTCCAGGTTCAACAGATTTTTTCCAATCGCGCCGGAAAACGCCTTGCGGAAAATATCCAGATACTTGTACATTTCCTCCTCCGGAATGGAGAGAAACGGCTCCTTAAACCGAAGCACCTTTTCTTTCTCCGCATTGACATAGCAGCCTGCCATGCGCGTGATGCAGCACCGCTCTTTCGTAAACTGTTTCTTTATCTCTGAAATTTCATTTTTGTTCATCACTGTCTCCTTTGCAAAACCTTTTACAAAAAAGCATTATACCATTTCATGATTGATTCATCATCATTTTTATAGAGGTTATCTCCGAAAATGTAATCCAGGATTTCTTCCTGCGCATTGGACAATTCTCCTCTGCGGTTCGCATTTTTCGGATCCTGTTTTGTATAACCCAGCATCTCAATCGCATGGATACAGAATTCCTGCGCTCCCTGCATATCGTTTTTATTCTTCCTCCGGATTGCCCTGGAAACCTCGCTGCCCGCGTTGCCGATCTGCTCACCAATGGACATACTCCACCATCTTACCTCTGCAGCCATTGGTCCACCACCTCCTCAATCCGTTTTCTCGCCTCAGGATCTGCGACATATCTTCCTGCCCTGGGAAACCCCGCTTCCCTGTTGCGGGGCGGATTGATTAACGAATCAAACTCAATCTCACCATCCTCCAGAATATTTATGCCGTATAAATCAGACTGACGGGATCCCTGCTCCAGCAGATACGATTCCAGATCCGCATGTAATTCCGCATTGACAGCGAGAAGCCCCTTTCCCACATCAGCAACACATTTCATCATATCATAGAAAAATGTCTGATTTTCTATATGCATCAACTCATCCAACGTAACTTTTTCTTTTAAAATAACCACTGAAATTTCCTCCCGCTCATTTAAAATATACCTGTTTGATTAATGCAAAAATTCGACTGCTATTTATTATATATAAAAAAAAGTATGCCTGCAAGGTGAACCGTCAGACCCCATAAAAACTCTTTTCGTTTCCAGTTACCCCATTTTTTCAGTATACAAAAAAGAACAGAACATTACCGTATCATGTAATGCCCTGTCCTTTTCTTTCGTGTATGAAATGTCGCCTGTAACAGGTTTACCCTTTGGGTACTTCGCAGCAAGTGCGAAGTACTGTCCTGAATTGTTACAATCTATTTTACTCTTCTGCGCCGCCTTTGATCATGCTGGTCTTGTCCTCCTGGATCTCTTTCCAGAGTCTCTCAGCGGTGGGTGCCCAGGCTTCGGCATACGGCTTTGTCTTTGCGACCAGTTCCTCCACCGGCTCCTCCGCCTGCATATCGGTGGAATGTGCGCCAGATGCTTTCACCATCCGCTCGATGCATTCCGGGTTCTCCAGCATCGGGCAGGGCTGCAGCATATTGTCGTTGAACGGCATATTGTCATGATACTGCATGAACAGCGGCTGCTGCAGGCATTCCAGGAAGGATTTCTCCCGGATATTCGCTCCGGAGTAATGGATGAATACGCAGGGCTCCACGTCGCCGTTGGCGTTGATATGCAGATAGTTCTTGCCGCCGGCGATACAGCCGCCTACAAACTCCGCGTCGTTCTGGAAGTCCAGGGTAAACAATTTGATCGGGCAGTATCTGCTGCGGACGTAACGCACACGCTTTACCACATACTCACGCTGTTCCGGCGTCAGAAGCAGGTCGGTGCTTGCATCTTTTCCAACCGGCATGTAATGGAAGAACCAGGACAGAATCGCTCCCTTGTCCACCAGCATCTGAAGGAACTCGTCGGAGGTAACCACCTTGTAGTTCTTGCTGGTGTAACAGATGGAAGTGCCGAAGATCAGTCCGTACTCTTTCATCAGATCCATGGCGTGCATAACTTTCTCAAACACACCCTGTCCGCGGCGGTCGTCGTTGGTTTCCTCATATCCTTCAACGGAAAGGGCAAAGGAGATATTGCCCAGCTCCTGCACCTTTTTGCAGACTTCCTCGTCAATCAACGTGCCGTTAGTAAAGATATGGAACGCGCAGTCATTGTGCTTCTCCGCCAGCATTAGGATGTCTTTTCTGCGAACCATGGGCTCGCCGCCGGTCATAATGAAGAAGTGAATACCCAGTTCTTTCGCCTCGGTAATGATACGGTCCAGCTCCTCATTGCTGAGGGAAAGATTGTGGCCGTACTCCGCGGCCCAGCAGCCGGTGCAACGCAGATTGCAGGCACTGGTGGGATCCATCAGAACCAGCCACGGCACATTGCAGTTGTACTTCTCACGGTTCTCTTTTACCTTTTTAAAGCCGGTCAGGCCGGTCTCAAACCCCATGTTGAGCACGTGAGTCTTCACCATGTTCGGATGCAGTTTATCAAACGCGTCGTAGATCTGCTGCGTCCATTTGCAATTCGGATCGCCCAGAACCTCATTGGCATTCTCCCAGAATGTATCCGGGAAGTTTTTGCCGGCGATTTTCCGCGCCATATTCATCAGTTTGACAAGGTTTTCCTCTTTGTTCTTGTTGATATATTTGTATACGCCGTTAAAAGCAACCTCAAAAGATTTTCTCGCAGCGGCATGTTTCAGATCAGCCATTCTCATATCCTCCCGTTCGTATTTTTTATATTAGATGGTATCCTTGTAGTTCGTGTAGCCCTTCTTGACAAAGTGATTCTCGTTCCAGATCTTCTCTGCAACAGGCGCCCAGTCTTTCGCGTAATCCTCGCACTTGCCGCAGAGGTGCTCCACCGTCTCGGGAGCCTGCAGGTCTGTGGAATGTGCGCCGGACTTGTGTACCATCTCCTGCAGCTTCTCCGGGTTCTCAAGCATCGGGCAGGGACGCAGGTGGTTTTCATTGAACGGCTGGCCATCGCGGTATGCCATAAACAGCGGCTGCTGCAGGCACTCCAGCAGTGTGTTCTCGCGGATGTTCGCTCCGGAATAATGGATGAACACGCAGGGCTCCGCGTCGCCGTTTGCATTGATATGGAAGTAGTTCCGCCCGCCGGCGATGCAGCCGCCTACGAACTCACCGTCGTTCTGGAAGTCAAGCAGCATGATCTGCTTACCGCCCTCCCAGCCGCGGACCTCACGGATGCGCTTGTGGATGTATTCACGCTGCTCCATGGTAGGCAGAAGGTCAACATCCGCCTCATGTCCCACCGGCATATAGTGGAAGTACCACGCGTAACGGCAGCCGTGTTCGATCATCAGGTCGAAAAACTCATCGGAAGTAACTGCGTCCATATTTCTTCTCGTGTAACAAACGGAGGTGCCGAAGAACAGGCCGTATCTTTTCATCAGATCCATCGCAGCGAGCGTCTTCTGGAACGCGCCCTCACCGCGGCGGCCGTCGTTGGCCTCCTCAAATCCTTCCAGGGACAGGGAGAAAGAGAAGTTGCCCAGTTTCTGGACTTCCTTGCAGAATTCCTCATCGATCAGCGTACCATTGGTAAAGCTGTGGAACTCGCAGTCATTGTGTTTCTTTGCCAGCTTCAGCAGATCCGCCTTGCGCACCAGCGGCTCACCGCCGGTGAACATATAGAAATACACGCCCAGTTCCTTACCCTGTGTCACGATGCTGTCCATCTCATCGTATGTAAGGTTCATTTTATATCCGTACTCCGCAGCCCAGCAGCCGGTGCACCGCAGGTTGCAGGCACTGGTGGGATCCATCAGAATCAGCCACGGGATATTGCACTGATGCTCTACTCTCTTCGCACGGGTGACCTTTGTCCCGTAAAGAGCAGCCTCAAATCCAAGGTTTAAGAGGGTCATCTTCGCCACATGGGGATCCAACTCATCCAACATCTTGTTGGTAAAACGAACCCATTTGTTGTCCGGATCCTGAATCATTGTGCGGATGTTTTCGTAGGTTTCCGGTTTAAAGTTGTCCCCCATGAACCTCTGCGCCAGGTCAAGAACCTGAAGATACCCTTTCTCGCGATTCTTGTTTAACCGCTTTAACACGACGTCGATGGCCGTGCCAAACGCTTTTCTCTGCATGTTGTGTGATAAACTCGCCACTGTAAAAATCTCCTTTCAACTCAATCATACAGCTTTTTAACTGTGCGGATGCAATCGAATGGCTTTCCATGCCTGCTGCCTGACACAGTTTGATGTTTGTTATGCCGGATTCTGACATTGTGTTAAAAATTAATCATTCTGTATAATTACCAAATGGTGTCTGTTTTATAACCCTCTGTCTTTTTTCCAACATATTGTTGCATTATCAACTTTTGTATATTATAATC
>JAJQCB010000181.1 GCA_021203005.1 Clostridiales bacterium
GGGGCTCTAAAAATTTTTTTGAGTTTTTTCGCATTTACTACTTGACATTCCGAACCCAGTCATAATATTTAATAATATGTATCCAGCCTCCACTTTCCCTTCTCATAGTAAAACGTGATCTGTCCGCTATCCTGCGTCTGTAGGATAGCTGTTCCGGCTGCGTCCAGCCGCGCAAGTGTTTCCGCATGCGGATGTCCGTAACGGTTGCCCTCCCCGCTGGAAATGACCGCATACTCCGGAGAAACCGCCTCCAGAAACTCCTCGCAGGAAGAGTATTTCGAGCCATGATGCGCCACTTTCAGCACATTGATATCTGTAAGCAGTCCTCTATCAGAAAGAAGCAGCTCCTGTTCTTCCCCGATATCCCCTGTAAAAAGAACAGACAAATCATTACACCGGAATTCCCACACCTGGGAAAGCGCATTTGTGTCATCGGATGTATCCTCCGAAGATGGATAAAGGCAGGTCATCTCACAGCCGGACATCTGGATGCCATCTCCCGTTTCCACATAGACAACTTCCGTACCGTTTTGCTCCGCTGCCTCAGTCAATTCTTTCCACGTCTCGTCCCGGGGCAGAGATTTTGCCAGAAGCAGATATTCTACCGGATAACCATCCTCCAACAGTTCCAGAAGTCCCGAATAGTGATCAGAATCCGAGTGAGTCAGAATCCACGCGTCCACTTTCTGTACCCGGTGATATTTCAGAAAGGGTTCGATCCGGTATTCTCCCACGCTGCTCTCGGAGCTGCTTCCCCCGTCAATCATCACATGTGTTCCCTCTCCGTCCGTCAGATAGATACCATCCCCCTGCGCGACATCCAGGAAATCAATTCTGCATATCTCTTTTCCGGGAACAAAGAGAATACATACAAGCAACAAAACCGGCACAATAGGAAGTATCCGACAGAGCCACAGAAAGAATCGCCTGTTATTACCTCCGTAAATATACAAAACACACGCTCCCACCAGCGTTACATAGTAGAACAGCATCAGCCACGCGGATGGCTTACCCGTGATCACCTGACTGAACGGGATATCATTGACCAGACCGATGGACTTTTCATAAAGCACGAGGATCAGATGACACAAAACCAGAATCCACTTGGAAAGTAGCGGCCAGAAAAGGCCGGTCAGACCGCCCAGAAGACCCGCTCCCAGCAGCCAGCTGCACAACGGAATTACCATTAGATTTAAGAACATGGCATAGATGGGAACTTCATAATAAATCCAGGCGGTAAGCGGCAACAGGAAAAGCTGCAGAAATGCGCCTGAGAGGAGATGGTTTACCAGACCCGCCCGCCGCAAGTCATCCTGCTTCTTCTGCTCTTTTTTCTCCTCACGCCGCCGGAATACCGCCCCGGACAAAGTGATAGCGGCCATCGCCAGAAAAGAAAACTGGAATCCGCTCTGGTACAGCGCCAAAGGCTGGAAGATCAGAGTCAGCAGCGCCGCCAGCGCCAGCGCATTCAGAGGATCATACGCTTTCCCCATAACCTCCGCCCCCATAAGCACCAGATACATAATCAGCGCGCGCCGGGCGGAAACACCCATGCCGCTCATCAGGACAAAGCAGACGATCACCGCGCTGCCGACGCCGGCAGCCAGCGGATAAGGACACCGGATTCTGCGCAGAAAACGAAAAATTCCCATACCAAGAATGCTGATATGCAGCCCCGAGATAGCCAGAATATGGGAAATACCGGCGTCCTGATACATTTCCTTAATCTCAGTATCCATCAATCCCTTATTTCCGGCAACCAGCGTCGCAAGTACGCCCGCATCCCTCGCGTTTAACTCCTCAGCAAACACTGACGATATTCTTTTCTGTACCTGAAAGAGACATTCTTTCAGATTCCACTTTGTTTCATTTTGAGTAACGATATCGTCCGCAAATACGCGGAAAGAAATATTCTGAGACCGATAGTAATCGGCCAGATCGAAATTCCCGTCATTTGCCGCATGGGGAAAAGCCTCCGCCTCCCCGCGCACGGTTACTGAAGAACCGATGGAAATCTCGTCCGAATCGTAATAGACAAGAACTTTTTTTTACATCTGTTTTCAGGTAATACAGACAACCGTCTGACCTGAATTGCTTTTGATACACCGTACCTGTGATCTCCGCATCCGCTCCGAAACAAAAGCTTTCCTGAATCCGTGTATAGCTGACGTCCTGACGGAAACAGAAGCAAAAAGCGGTGCAAGCCGCCGCTGCCGCCAGACACGCCATCACAACGGCTTCCTTTCTGCTGGTCCCGGTCAGCAATCCATACAGAATCACCGCGCCCAGAATGGCAAGCAGCGCCAACCATACATCTTCTTTCCGGCAATACAGAATAATCCCGAAAAGCCAGGCCAGCGCCAGCAGGCACAGGTGCCTCTTATTCTCCAGTATCAAGCAATCCCTCCTTTTCCGACTGCTCTTCCTGATCTACCTCCACATCCTCCACCTGTTCTGTGACAAGATCCGGGTCGGCGGTATAAAAATCCTGCAGGGATAAGTCCTGGCGGTATACCATGTTGTTTTCTCCGTTTACCGCAATCTGCACGGTATCGACTGTAGAGAGCTCAGCCAGAGAATTGACAATGGAGTAGATCACCACATCCTCCCGTATATCATAATTCTGAGTCAGAAAATTCTCATCCAGATTTACCATACAGGCGCCGTCCATGACGGACACACTGATCAGTCCGGTATCCGCCGGAATAGTGGACTGCGCGTCATCCGAAACCGGTCCCTCCAGAAGCTGCTCCATCACCAGCTTTTCCGTAGAAATGTTGCTGGAATAATAATAAACAAGCTGTGTTTCCCTGACCAGGCTCTGTCCGTCCGTGGATGCAAAATACAGGGTAAGCTCCGCTGTCTGAATATTATTCAGCGCCTCGCTCGGATTATCCAGAAAAGATTCCAGCGTCATCACACCGACCAGATCGCCATTTGCATCCGTAAGCGGCTCTCCATCCACATAAAAAGAAACTCCCGCAATATCTGAGATCTGCAGCATTGTCTCCACAACAGCCTCTCTGGACAGCGCTTCCTGAATCACAGACATCTCACTGTAAGTCTTGCTGAAATACAGATTCAGATGATTCTCACTGTACTCATATTGCTCCAGTTCTACCTCGTCAGGGTAAAGCTTCTGATATTCTACCCGCTCCGTTCCCTCATCAATCAGATCCAGGAACTCTTCTATCAGGCTCTCCGTGTCATCCGTATCCGCCTCCGGCTCATAGGCCACCATTTCCAGCCCGGTCATATCCTGATTCATATAATAAATATAATAATCGGATTCTTCTGTCTTTTCTTCGCCGCATCCGGTCATCCCTGTCAGAAACAGTGCAGCTGCGGTAAAAATCAGAAGAAACCACCGTACTCTTTTTTTCTGTCTCACAATTCTCCTCCTGCCGCGCAAAACAATACGCGGCGCCCGATCCGGATCCGTACAGAGCTGCTACTGTTCTGCATGGGTACCGGCGATATACTTCAGCGGAATCCGCACCGTAAATGTAGTGCCCTCATTCAGCACGCTGTTCACCCTGATGCTCCCGCGGTGCAGTATTACGGCGTTCTGGGCGATTGCAAGTCCCAGACCGGTTCCGCCGATTTCATTGGAATGCGACTTATCCACGCGGTAAAACCGCTCAAAAATGCGATCCAGCGACTCCTCCGGGATACCGATTCCATTGTCCTCCACGGTGACATAAAAGTACTGATGATCCGCGTTTAAGGATACATGCACCCACCCTTCTGACCGGTTATATTTGATTGCATTTTCAATCAGATTGGACAGCGCGAGCGTCAGCTTCACCTCATCCACATCAGCAGTGACCGGGCGATAGCTCTCCAGGACAAGATCCACATTTTTCTTGCGCGCAATCGGACGCAGCCTTTTCATGATCAGCTCCAGCATCTCATTGATGTCTTTCGGCTCCACGTTCAGTTCCGCGGAAGTCTTATCCATCTTTACCAGCGAAAGCAGGTCATTGATGATCTGATTTTCCCTGTCAATCTCCGCGCCGATGTCCATCATAAACTCCCGGTAAACCTCCACCGGGACCTCATCCTGTACGATCAGGGAATCCGCCAGCACTTTCATGGATGTAATCGGGGTCTTGAGTTCATGGGATACATTTGACACAAACTCCTGCCGGGACTGATCCAGAATCTGAAGACGCTTCAGCATTTCCGCGCAGGCGTCAGATATCATTTCCGTCTCTGAATAGGCAGCCACCCCTTTAAAATCCTTTTCATATCCGTCTTTTACATCATAGATTGACTTCGCCAGGCGCTTCAGGGGTTTTGTCATATGAGCAGACACCAGCATAGCCACGACGATAATTACCACATCCAGCAGCAGCGCCAGCAGTAGAAACCACTGTCTTAAATAATCCAGATTCAATTCAATACTGTCTGTAGATACGCTGACCATCATAACTCCGATGGTTTCCAGCGAATCCGTATCGACAATGGGAAGCGTCACCTCAATATAATGATACTTTTCGTCATATGTGTGGGTCGTCTCTCCCTGCCAGGCCAGAATGACATTTTCCGTCAGCAGCATCTTTCCGTCATCCATATCATAAGTATCGCCGACAATACGGAACGCCTGATCCAGAAGAAGGATACGGCCGTCATAAATGGTAGACATCTGTTCCAGCTGGGCTGTGACATAATCGGATTCCGTTGTCTCAAGATAATTGTTCGCCGCAATCTGGGTGGCCAGAAGCTTGGCCTGGCTTGTAATATCCGTGTCCCGGACCGATACGGCCCGCGTTTCATAGGCATATAAAAGACCCGCCCTCAGTGCAAAACCGGGGGCGATGCCAAAAAGCAATATCATAAGAAAAATACGAAACCTGAGACTTTTCAAAAATTCAAGTATTTTATTCAAACTAACTACCTCTATTTATCGGAGTGATAGAAATAGCCTACTCCCCACTTGGTATGAATATACTTCGGATCACTGGGGTTGGTCTCCACCTTCTCACGCAGGCGCCGCACATGGACATCCACAGTGCGGAAGTCTCCCGGGTACTCATAGCCCCATACCAGATTCAGCAGCTTTTCCCTGCTGTAAACCTTGTTCGGCGTCTTGACCAGCAGCTCCATAAGGTCAAACTCCTTTGCCGTCAGCTTAATCTCCCTTCCCTGAATAAACAGTCTCCTGCTGTCGCAGTCCACTTTCAGGTCCCCATCAATGATCAGATTCGGATTCTGCGCTTCATCTTTGGCATATGTCCTGCGCATAATCGCTTTGATTCTGGCCTTTACTTCCAGAATGTTAAACGGCTTCGTGATATAGTCGTCTGCTCCGTATTCCAACCCGAGGATTTTATCCATATCATCCCCCTTGGCTGTCAGCATGATGATCGGCACGTCAGAAAATTCACGGATCGTCTGGCAGACTTCCAGACCGTTCATCTTGGGAAGCATGATATCCAGCAGTATGATGTCATACTGCTTGTTTTTTACCATCTCCAGTGCTTCCTCCCCATCGTATGCACAATCCACATCCATACCATCCTGAAGAAGACTGAAGCGTATCCCCTTTACGATCAATTTCTCATCATCTACAACCAGAACCTGTTTTGCCATCTCATCACGCCAGAACCCGCGCTATTTCCAACCGGATCTTTTCCTTTCTTCAATTACTGCCCGACCACCGCTTTCCCGGCTGGCAGCCGTCACGCCGCTACACGGTAATCTCATCCTTAATCTTGTTGTATGTCGCCTCCGCAATACCATTTACCTGCATAATCTCCTCGGTGCTCCCGAAAGAACCATGCTCCTCTCGATAGGCGACAATCGCCGCTGCTTTGGCGTCGCCGATCCCGTTCAGAGCGGTAAGCTCCGCCGCCGTGGCAGTGTTGATATTCACCTTGCCGTTATCCGTGTCCGATACATCCGCCGACGCAGAACTGTCCGTTTCATCCGATGACACAAAACCGTCGGCTTCATCCGATAACACCGAACCGGCAGCCTCCTCCTCCACAGTGGGAACATACACCATCTCTCCGTCCTCCACTGTCTGGGCCAGATTGACACTCTGCCCGGCCGCATCCTCTCTCAGTCCGCCGGCCAGCTCCACCAGCTGGTATATCCGGTCGCCGCCCTGCAGCTCATAAACGCCGGGAGTGTTCACCGCTCCGCAGATATAAACATATATCACCGATGAACTCTCCTGTTCGCCCGCGGAATCAGCATCCGTTGCATTTCCTGCAGTCTCTGCCGAAGATCCGCTCCCTGATGACTCAGATTCGCTTGCGGAAGATACATCCGCCGTCTCCTCTATCTCGTCCGTCAGAAAATCTTCTCCCGCCGCGCCCTCCTCCGAGGATACGTTATTCTGCAGAATCACGTCCGGATCGGCATCACAGGCGGAGAAGAAAACAATCCACGCCATACACAACAAGGTAATCATCCATCTTTTCATCCGTTGCATCTCCTTCTCATGCGGATGCAAAGCACAGATGCCTTACATCAATTCTAGCATTATTAAAAAATATTACAAGTGCTTAATAAAAATTTAAAGATTAAATTTGACAGGGGGAAAGAAAGATGCCGACAGTATATGCCTCACCCTGCGTGAACTTAAAGATTAACGAAAAAAATATGCCTTGAAGCGTATTTTGCCACATCTCACAAGGCATATCTATCGTCAAAATTATTTTTATGAAATAAGTATAAGTTTGCCGGGAGTGTTTGAAAAAACTACCGAAAAGTAACTGAGCTTCTTTATACACTTCTTACAAAAAAACAAAAGCATTTTCACAACAGTCCGGAATGCATCCGGGGAACAAGTAGAACCCGGCCGGCAGATTAGCTCCGCTCCCACTGGAAGAGCACCACACCCGCAATAGCCACCGCCATGCCGATCAGCTTCTGCACAGACCAATCCGCTTTCTCTGTCCCAAACAGGGCAAACAGCTCAATCAGATATGCACTGATCATCTGTGCGACCACGATAAACAGAACGGCCTGCGCCGGCCCCATGATATCCATACTTTTGACTACAGTCAGGGTGATGAATGCTCCGATCACACCTCCGAGCAGGACATACTTCGGGCGAAAGCCAAACAGAAGCGCGAAAGAGCTTCGGTCCGCCGCTCCCCAGAAGACCAGACAGACCGCCAACGCTGTCAGCTGTACCCAGGTATTTGCCACCCAGAGGCTGCTGTGGTCAGTCACGTCTGTGTTAAATACACCCTGCACACTCATCAATACACCGGAAAGCACGGCAATTAAAATTCCAATCATGGCACACCATCCTTTTCTCTTTTCTCATCAGAGCGGAGCAATACTTTAGCACTTTACATAAACAAGACCTTCCCTGATGAAACGAAAACCGCCCGAAGCGCCCGCTGTCTCTGATGCCATGCTGCTAGGATGTGCCATATCTTTGAAAATTATTCTAAACGGAAATGAATCAGAAAAGAGCAAGCACTTTATCCAGCTTCTCCACCATCTCATCCACATGCTGCTTTTCGATAATCAGCGGCGGCACGAAGCGAAGGACATTGCTCCCCGCCGTGATGACAATCAGCCCTTCCTCCAATGCTTTCGACGCCACCTGTCCGACCGGAACCTGCAGTTCCAGTCCCTGCATCAGTCCCAGACCCCGGCGGTCCGTGATAAAGGAATACTTTTCTTTCAATTCTTCCAGCTTCAGTTCCAGATACAGGGCAATCTCATTGACATGGGCCACGATACCCTGCTTCTCAAAGATATCAAAAACCGCGCTGACCGCCGCCCCGACAAGTGGATTGCCGCCGTAGGTCGTGCCGTGGTCGCCCGGCGCCAGAGACAGATCCGCCACTCTCTGCGTCATCAGAAAGGCGCCCACCGGAACACCGCAGCCCAGGGCTTTTGCCACTGTCATAATATCCGGCTTCACGCCGTACTGCTGCCAGGCAAACATGGCGCCGGTCCGTCCCATACCGCACTGAATCTCATCCAGAATCAGCAGGATATCTTTTTCATCACAGAGATCACGGACGCCCTGGAGGAAAGCCGGGTCTGCCGGGTAAATGCCGCCCTCGCCCTGCACCGTCTCCATAATGATGGCGCATGTTTTCTCCGTAATCTGCTCTTTCACACTCTCCAGATCATTGTACTTTGCAAAGCGGATTCCGGGAATCAGCGGCTCAAACGGCTCCTGATAATGCTTTGTCCCGGTAACCGACAGCGCGCCAAGGCTTCTGCCGTGGAAAGAGTGTTCCATGGCGATAACCTCGTGACCGGCATGACCGTCTCTGCTGTACGCATATTTTTTCGCCGCCTTCAGAGCTCCCTCAATCGCCTCCGTCCCGCTGTTGGTAAAAAAGATCCGGTCCATATCAGAGGCTTTCAGTGCTTTCTGCGCCGCGCGCATCGTGGGCACGTTGTAATACAGATTGGACGTGTGGATCAGTGTTCCGACCTGCTCCTTTACTGCGCTCTCATACTCCTGATTGCCGTAACCGAGGGCACAGACCGCGATTCCGGCAGCAAAATCCAGATATTTTTTTCCGTCTGTATCATAGAGATACACGCCCTCTCCCTTTTCCAGCACCACCGGGAAACGGTTGTATGTGTGCAGCAGCGCCTGCTCCGCGCCGTCCATATAATCCTGTTTTGTCATCGCTTTTTCACTCATGATAAAAACGCTCCTCCTTGTCATTTAAGATTGCTGTTCCGATTCCCTTGTTCGTGAAAATCTCAAGCAGCAGGCAATGCGCCAGCCGCCCGTCTAAAATATGTACGCGGGAAACGCCGTTTTTCACCGCGTTGATGCAGTTGTTGAGCTTCGGCAGCATACCGCCCACCACATAACCGCTCTCCAGTAATTCCTGTGCCTCCGTCACCGTCAGCTCCGAAATCAGCGTGGAGGGATCATCCGGATCTCTGCGGACTCCCTCGATATCAGTCAGAAACGCCAGCTTTTCCGCATTGACCGCACCGGCAATCGCGCAGGCAGCGTCGTCCGCGTTGATGTTATAAGTCTGGAACTGGTCATCCAGGCCGATCGGGCAGACGATGGGGAGAAAATCCTTCTCCAGCAAGTCAAACAGTATCTTCGGATCCACTTCCTCAATCTCACCCACAAAGCCGATATCTTCTCCATTAGAATATTTTTTCTTCACTTTTAACAGACCGCCGTCCTTGCCGCTGATACTGACCGCGCGGACGCCAAGCCCTTCCACCATGGAAACCAGAGATTTTCCCACTTTTCCAAGGACCATCTCCGCAATCTCCATTGTCTCTGCGTCTGTCTTTCGCAGACCGTTGATAAATTCCGGCTGGATGCCGGACTTTTCCACCCAGCGGTTGATTTCTTTCCCGCCGCCGTGGACAATAATAGGCTTAAACCCGACCAGCTTTAACAGCGTCACATCCTGGATCACGCTCTTTTTCAACTTTTCATCCAGCATGGCGCTGCCGCCGTATTTTACCACGATGATTCTGCGGTTAAAACGCTGTATGTAGGGAAGCGCCTCAATCAGCACCTCCGCTTTCGCCTTTAATTCTTCAATCCTGCTGTCTGCCATTTTTTCCTCCTGATTATTTCCCTGTGTCCCGGTGCAGCCTGCCATGCCCGAACCGGGCAAAACGGGACAGAAATTTTTCGATTTGCAGTAAATCTACACCATATTCTGTTCAGATTAAGAACGATAATCTGCATTTATCTTCACATAATCATAACTCAGATCGCAGCCCCAGGCTGTCGCCTCCGCGCCGCCCATCTTCATATCCGCGATGACTGTGACCTCCGGCTCCGAGAGAATCCTTGTCGCCTCCTCCTCACTGTAGCTGACCGCAACACCGTCCCGGAAAATCAGCATCTTCCCGGCTTTGCTCTCAAAAAACAGGTCGATCTTCTCCGGATCAAACTCCTCACCGGAATACCCCAACGCACAGAGAATTCTCCCGAAATTAGCGTCATGTCCGAAAATCATCGCCTTTACCAGGCTGGAGCAGACTACCGACTTGCTCAAAACTTTTGCAGCCTCTTTCGAAGCCGCATGGATCACTTTCACCTCCAGCAGCGCAGTCGCGCCCTCACCGTCTCCCGCCATCATTTTCGCAAGCTCTGTGTTGACAAATCGAAGAGCCTGGCAGAATGCCTCATAATCCGCATTTTTTTCCGTAATCTCCGCATTGCCGGCCTGGCCGTTTGCCAGAAGCAGCACAGTGTCATTGGTGGAAGTATCCCCGTCCACGGAAATCATATTGTAAGTGTCTGCGATGTCAGCGCGCAGCGCCTCCCGCAACAGTTCTTCGGAGATTGCCAGGTCTGTCGTCAGAAACGCCAGCATGGTGCACATATTCGGGTGAATCATGCCGGATCCCTTGCACATACCGCCCAGAGTCACGGTCTTTCCGCCAGCCTCAAACTGCACGGCCACTTCCTTTTCATGGGTATCAGTGGTCAGAATCGCTCCGGCGGCCGCATGACCGGCCTCCATGCTCCCGTCAAGCTCTGGAATCATAGCCCTCACACCGGCCTGAAGCCGGTCGACCGGCATCTGCATCCCGATCACTCCCGTGGACGCGACCAGCACCTCCTCCGCCGGCACATGGAGATTCTTTTCCACCTCCTCAGCCGTCTCCCTGCAGCAGTCAAATCCCTCCTGCCCGGTGCAGGCATTGGCAATTCCCGAATTAACCACCACGGCCTGTGCCCGGCCGATTTCATCTGTAACATGCCTGTCCCAGAGCACCGGCGCCGCCTTCACCACATTCGTCGTAAACGTTCCCGCCGCCCGGCACGGCTTTTCGCTGTAAATCATCGCCATGTCCGTCCGGTCCTTATACTTAATTCCCGCAGCTGCGGCTGCAGCCGAAAATCCCTTCGCGGCTGTAACGCCGCCCTGAATTCTTTCCATAACTGTTATCCTCTTCCTTTCTCATATACCTGTGCAGTCGGAGCAATCCATCTACTCATTAAATTTTGTGATATTCTCCTCATTGAGTATAAAATCGTAATAGTTGGCATCCGCACGCCGGATCCATCCAAAACCATTCCAGAACTGATTGCCGATCTCGTTTTTCTTAAATGCAATCAGGCTTACCTTATTAATCTGTTCCTCCTGCAACGCCCGCATCGCCGCCGTCGCCATTCGTTTCCCGATTCCCTGTCTGCGGTAGTGCTCGTCCACACAGACATGATAAAAACATCCGGTTCTGCCGTCATGTCCGCAGAGAATGGAGCCGATAATTCTGCCATCCAGCTCCGCCACCACGCTGGTTGAGGGATTCCGCAGTAAAAACCGCTCTGTCCCCTCACGGGAATCGTCAATGCTGCGAAGACCAAATCCCCGGATTGTCTTCCATAGCGCATAGACAGCATCATAATCATCTATCGTCATTGTCCGGATTCTGACATCCGCTCCTGTTTCTTTTTTTTCAACCATACCCTAAACCATTGATTTTATAATCCTATGCATCATTTTTGCATAAATATTCATTTATCTATAAAATATTCATTTTCCTCTGTCCGTGCAGATACGTCAGAACAGGAAGAAAAGATACATCTCTCCGCTAAAAAGAAAGAATACCTTTTCCATAATATCACAAACTTTTAAATAAGCAAGCCCTTTTTTCCCTTTCGTCAATTTTTCCTTTTCACTGCATTTTTATAAATTTATTATGTATATTTTTTCGCTTGCACCAGATATGAATTTATAGTATAATTGGCAAACGAAGAAGGGAACAAGTCAGTTCCCTGCTGTTTTGTTTCAGATTTCCGCGCATAGATCTCATGCCGGGACTGAATACAATACATAATTTACAGGAAAGGACAGATATCATTATGAAAGAGAAAGTAATTCTTGCGTACTCCGGCGGTCTGGACACTACCGCTATCATCCCGTGGCTGAAAGAAAACTATGACTACGAAGTAATCTGCTGCTGCGTAGACTGCGGACAGGAGTCTGAGCTGGACGGTCTTGAGGAGAGAGCCGCCTACTCCGGCGCTTCCAAATTATATATCGAGGACATCACGGATGAATTCTGTGATGATTACATCGTTCCCTGCGTACAGGCAGGCGCCGTATATGAGAACAAATATCTTCTCGGCACTTCCATGGCGCGTCCCGGCATCGCAAAGAAGCTGGTAGAGATTGCCAGAAAAGAAGGCGCTACCGCCATCTGCCACGGCGCTACCGGAAAGGGCAACGATCAGATCCGGTTTGAGCTGGGCATCAAGGCGCTCGCACCCGATCTGAAGATCATCGCTGCATGGCGCGACGACAAGTGGACAATGGACAGCCGCGAGTCTGAGATTGAGTATTGCAAGGAACATGGCATCGACCTGCCGTTCTCCGCAGACCAGAGCTACAGCCGTGACCGCAACCTGTGGCACATCAGCCACGAGGGTCTGGAGCTGGAGGATCCGGCCAATGAGCCGAACTATGATCACCTTCTGGTGCTCGGCGTATCTCCGGAAAAAGCGCCGGATGAAGGCGAATATGTCACCATGACCTTTGAGGCCGGCGTACCGAAGTCTGTCAACGGCAAAGAGATGAAAGTTTCCGATATCATCCGCGAGTTAAACCGCCTGGGCGGAAAGCACGGCATCGGTATCGTAGACATCGTGGAAAACCGCGTGGTTGGCATGAAGTCCCGCGGCGTCTATGAGACACCCGGCGGCACGATCCTGATGGAGGCACATGATCAGCTCGAGGAGCTTGTCTTAGACCGCGCCACCATGGATACCAAAAAAGACATGGGCAACCTGATGGCTCAGATCGTATACGAAGGAAAATGGTTCACACCACTGCGCGAGGCTGTACAGGCTTTTGTGGAATCCACACAGAAGTATGTGACCGGCACCGTGAAATTCAAACTGTACAAGGGCAACATCATCAAGGCCGGAACCACTTCCCCCTACTCTCTCTACAGCGAGTCGCTGGCCAGCTTCACGACCGGCGATCTCTATGACCACCATGACGCCGAGGGCTTTATCACACTGTTCGGTCTTCCGCTGAAGGTCCGTGCGATGAAGATGGCAGAGCTGGAAAAGGAAAAATAAGAAAAATGATTTCTAAAAAAACAGGAGGCGGAACGCCTCCTGTTTTTTTATACTTTTTACTCTTCTGCACCGTAAAGTTTGATCAGCTTATTCAGGTACGCATACCGCTCTTTCGCATCCTGCTCGGACTTGTCGAAGAACTTCTCCGCTTTCTCTGCATCCAGACGCGCCAGCGCGTTGTAGCGGACCTCGCCGTTCAAGAATGCCTTGTAGTCTCCGCTCGGAGCCTTGC
>JAJQCB010000308.1 GCA_021203005.1 Clostridiales bacterium
CTACGCGGTTTTCAGCGGCTCCCGCTGTTATGCCGTGAATAATTCAGGTTTATTTATTCATTGTATTTACGCTGTGGGGAAGCCTGTATGTGGTCAGCGGGTTTGTAATGGGAAAAATCCCGACATTCATGGCCTGTTTTCTGCGCTTTGTGATTGCATTTGCGGCGCTTACGCTTATGACTCGCGGAAGAGAGAAAATTCACATCGGGAAATCTGATTATAAATATCTGCTTCTGATGGGAATCCTGGGCTATTTTTTATCTGTGGATCTCCAGTTTCTGGGTACCAGATATGCCGGATCAGGAATGGCATCGCTCCTGAATTCTCTGAATCCGATCGTAATCACGATTCTCAGCGCTTTTCTGTTAAAGGAAAAAATGACGTTCGGGAAGATTCTGGGGATGTTTTTGTCAGTCACCGGAGTTTATCTGATTCTCGGCGGCGGCAGCACTGTCAGCAAAGTGGGAATCATGCTTTCTCTGATGTCTGTGGCAGGATGGTCCTTTATGTCTGTAATGACCAGAAAAGCGCTGCAAAAATATGATTCTCTGCAGATAACCAGATACGGCATTATGATTGCCATGTTTTGCAACTTCCCGGTTTGTATGTGTGAGCTGCATGAGAATGCATCGGCAGTTACGTTTGATTTTCCCTGCGTTATCGGCCTTTTGTATATGGGCATTTTCTGTACGGGCGTCAGCTACATCTTATGGAACAAAAGTCTGATGCTTCTGGAAGCGGGCACCTGTTCGGCTTTTTATCCGGTGCAGCCGTTGGTCTCTACGGTGTTGGGGATTCTGTTTCTTCATGAGAAGACGACGGTCTCCTTTGTGGTGGGTGCATCATTTATTGTAGTGGGGATTCTGTCCGGAATTCTGATAAAGCGGAATCCCTCATTGCCGCTGGTTTTCAGAAAAGCGTTCTTTCAGTAAGTTAATCAGTCTCTCCGCGATCGGCGTAAAGACCTGATACTTTTTCCAGATAATATACATTTTTGTTTCCAGTTTTGGAGACAGAGGCCGAAAACATAGTCTGCTCTCCGGACTGACATCAGCCAGGCGGTCGAAAACCAGCAGGCAGCCCAATCCCTCTTTTACAAAAACAGAACCGTTGTAAAACAGATTAATGGTTCCGATGATGTTCAGCTGATCAACTGCCTCAGCGCACCACCTTGGAAGGTCGGCATGGATGGACTGGGGTGAGGTGATGAGCGGAACGCCCTGTAAATCTTTCGGGCAGATCACATTTTTCTGTGCCAGAGGATTGTCTGTCCGCATCAAGAGCCCCCAGGTGTTGCCGCCCGGCAGGGAAAGGTAATTGTATTTCGTGAGATCGGGCGGTTCCACAATGACTGCAAAATCGGAAAGACCCTGCTCCAGGTCATTGACTACCACGCGGGTATCGCCGCTGGTGATATGAAAGCGCAGCCCCGGATATTGCAGGCGGAATTCTTTGATGACACCGGCCAGATGGTGGATCAGCCAGGATTCCGCGCAGCCAATCCGCACGTCCCCGCCGGTCACTTCGTTTAAGGACTGAAATTCCCCGATGGTCTTGTCAGCCATGTCCAGAATGTCCTCCGCGCGCTTGCGCAGTAAAATCCCCTCTTCTGTCAGATGTACATTGTAGTTGCCCCGGACGAACAGCTTGCATCCCAGTTCCGCTTCCAGTTCCTTGAGCTGTTTCGACAGTGTCGGCTGGGAAATATGCAGTGTCCGGGCGGCGCCTGTAATGCTGCCCTCTCTGGCTACTTCTGTAAAATATCGCAATACACGCAGTTCCATAAAGACCTCCATTCATGACTGTCTGACCCTGGTATCATCATAATCTGATTATAGCCCAATCAGTTATTCGATTCAAGAATAACCAGAAATAGAAAACAAGTATTTGCCATCGCTTTTATCTAAATATAAAATACTGGTAACGGGGAGGTGGTGAGCAGTGCCGGAAGCAAACAATGAAGCGCAGCGTTTTTATCAGAATCTTATTGACATCGGGTTTGAGGAGGAAATGATTTCCCGTTGTGTCCTGCTGCGGAAAGATGGTCGGGATAGAGAATTGTTGTTCATATTACAAAACAGCCGCAGGGATTTACTGAACTGTATTCATGCGGAACAGAAGAAATTGGACTGTCTTGACTATCTCGTAAACAGGCTGAATAAAAAGACAAAGCAACATTGAAAGAGGAGGGATTGTATGAAGCGAATCATTTCATTATTTCTTTTAATCTGCATGATTACTGTGCTGACTGCTTGCGGTTTTGAAAATACAGAATCATCGTCTGATTCCGAAAATAGTGCTGCTTCGAATACGAATCTTCAACCAGAGATAGAGAACGAAAGCGAGGAAACGGATATATCAGTATATGAAAGCAGTGATGAAGAGTCTGACAGCACTTCTGCTGACAACAAGATACTGGTTGCATATTTTTCCTGTACGGGTACAACAGAACAGATTGCTGAATGGATTGCAGAAGAAACCGGAGCAGAACTCTACGAAATTATACCGGATACACCTTATACAGAGGATGATCTGAACTATAATGATTCCTCCAGTCGTGCGAATCAGGAGCAGGCAGATTCTTCTGCAAGGCCTGCGATTGCCGGCAGTGTGGAGAATATGGAGAATTATGATGTGATTTTTCTTGGTTATCCCATCTGGCATGGGCAGGCGCCGAGAATCATCAGCACTTTCCTGGAAAGCTATGATTTTTCCGATGTGATGATGATTCCTTTCTGTACTTCCCACAGCAGCGGTATCGGTTCCAGCGCTGAAAATCTGCACAGCCTCTGCGCAGAAACTGTTACGTGGGAGGAGGGAAGGCGATTTTCCGGGGATGCAGTGAAAAGCGACGTGGAGGCATGGATAGAAAGTCTGGAATTGCCGGATTAATCCGAAGTATCATATCCTTTTGTCGCTTTAATCATAACATGTATTCATAATAAAGAAAGCGAGGCAAATATTATGGAAGAAAAACTGAACATGACAATGGAGTGGGATAAAACTTTCCCGAAAAGTGAAAAGGTAAATCACAGCAAGGTGACGTTTCACAACCGGTACGGAATTACTCTGGCTGCTGATCTCTATGAACCGAAGGATGCGGAGGGTAAACTTCCGGCTATCGCCGTGTGCGGCCCTTTCGGCGCGGTGAAGGAGCAGTCCTCCGGTCTGTACGCGCAGACGATGGCGGAGCGGGGATTTCTGACGATAGCATTTGATCCTTCCTACACCGGTGAGAGCGGCGGGCAGCCCCGTTATATGGCTTCCCCGGATATCAACACCGACGATTTCATGGCGGCGGTGGATTTCCTTTCCGTGCAGGAAACTGTTGACCCGGAAAAAATCGGCATCATCGGCATCTGCGGCTGGGGCGGCATGGCGTTGAACGCGGCGGCGCTGGATCCCCGCATTAAGGCGACTGCTGCTTCCACCATGTATGACATGACCCGTGTGAACGCTAATGGATATTTTGACAGTGAGGACAGCGAGGAAGCCCGGTATGAAAAGCGCAAGGCTCTCTGTGCACAGCGCATTGCTGATTATAAAAGCGGAAGCTATGCTCTGGGCGGCGGCGTGGTGGATCCTCTGCCGGAGGACGCGCCGTTTTTTGTGAAGGACTACTATGACTATTATAAGACGGAACGAGGATATCATCCCCGCAGCCTGAATTCCAACGGCGGATGGAATGTGACCGGATGCCAGTCTTTTATGAATATGCCTATCCTGCAGTATAGTCGGGAAATCCGGAATGCGGTTCTTGTAATCCACGGAGAAAAGGCGCATTCCTGTTATTTCAGCAGGGATGCTTTCGCGAAGCTGACCGGTGATAATAAGGAGCTGATGATTATTCCGGGAGCGGTTCATACTGACCTTTATGATCGGGTGGACGTGATTCCGTTTGATAAAATGGAATCATTCTTCAGAAACTATTTAAAATAATCGGAAACGAAACGGAGATGGATTTTCATGAACAGGAAAGAAGCATTGGAAAGCTTAAAAAACGGTCAGGTTGCCCCCGGGGGTTCGGAATTGCATGGCTATATGCATCAGTTTGCGCAGGAGGCGATGCAGATTACCGCGGAACTGAATAACGGTTACCACGATGCCGGTGAAATCCGCCGCCTGTTTGCAAAACTCATCGGCAAACCGGTTCCGGATACCTTTTCTCTTTTTCCGCCGTTTTATTCCGAGTGCGGAAAAAATATCTTTGTCGGGGAAAATGTTTTTATCAATTTCTGCTGCCATTTTCAGGATCAGGGAGGAATTTATATCGGCGACGGTTCCCTGATCGGGTCTCAGGTCGTGATTGCGACTATTAACCATGACCTGAATCCTGCAAGGCGTGCGGATAATCACCCTGCCCCGGTTCATATCGGGAAGAAAGTGTGGATCGGTTCCCATGCTACAATTTTGCCCGGTGTGACCATCGGAGACGGTGCGGTCGTCGCGGCCGGCGCCGTGGTGACAAAGGACGTGCCGGCAAATACGGTGGTGGCCGGGGTACCGGCCAGAGTATTAAATAATTCACTACAGGAAAGGGAATCCATATGAGTGTAAATTTTGAACACTTTTTGTACGGAGGGGATTACAACCCCGATCAGTGGCTGGAGTATCCGGATATTTTGAAAGAGGATATCCGTCTGATGAAGCAGGCGCACATCAACACGGTTTCACTGGGAATCTTTTCCTGGGCGAAGCTGGAACCTGCGGAGGGAGTTTATGATTTTGACTGGATGGAGGAGACAATCGACCGCCTTTATGAGAACGGAATTTCAGTCAATCTGGCGACTCCTTCCGGTGCACGGCCGCACTGGATGGCGGATCAGTACCCGGAAGTGCTTCGCGTCAATGAAGCGCGGCAGAGAGCACTTTTTGGGGAACGTCACAACCACTGTTATACCTCGCCGGTTTATCGGGAAAAGGTGCGCAGGATGAATCAGAAGCTGGCGGAGCGCTTTGATTCGCATCCGGGTGTAATCCTCTGGCATGTTTCTAACGAATATATGGGTGAGTGCCATTGCCCGCTTTGCCAGCAGGCTTTCCGGGACTGGGTGAAGGAGAAATATCACACGATTGATGAGGTCAATCGCCGCTGGAATACTGCTTTCTGGAGTCATGATTATCAGAACTTTGACCAGATTGAGAGTCCGTCTTCCATCGGAGAGAATTCCATTCAGGGATTGTATCTGGACTGGCGCAGGTTTGTGAGCCATCAGACGACGGATTTCTGTCGGGCGGAGATTGCGGCGCTGCGGGAGGCCGGAGCTAAAAAACCGGTCACGACGAACATGCTTTACAAAAGTCCCTGGGTGAATTATTTTGAGTTAGCGGACGCGGTGGATATCGTGTCCTGGGACAGTTATCCTTTCTGGCATAAGGGTCCGGAGAGCCAGACTGCGGTGAACGCCGGAATGCGTCATGATGTGATGCGTTCCTTGAAGCGACAGCCGTTTCTGATGATGGAATCCTGCCCCGGGGCGATGAACTGGATACCGGTCAGCAAGCTGAAGCGGCCGGGGATGCTGGAGGCGTCGTCGCTGCAGGCTATCGCGCATGGTTCGGACAGCGTCCTTTATTTTCAGATTCGGAAAGGACGGGGCGGATATGAGAAGCTTCACGGAGCGGTGATCGACCATTACGGGAAAGAAGATGATCGGACTTATCAGGAATGTTGTCAGGTGGGAGCAGACCTGGAGGCGATTCAGCGGTTGCATCACTCGAAGGTGGAAGCATCCGTTGCCGTAATCTATGACTGGGAGAATCGTTGGGCTGTGGAAGCGTCAGCCGGTCCCAGAAATGAAAATATGTATTACCGGGAGGCGGTGGAAAAGTCTTACGGCGCGTTCCGCCGGCAGGGCGTTAATGTGGACGTGATCGATATGACGAAATCCCTGGAACTCTATCAGGTGGTGGCGGCTCCCATGGTATATATGTTCCGGGCAGGATTTGAGGAAAAAGTGCGTGCTTTCGTGGAGCGCGGCGGCGTGTTTATCATGACCTATTGGAGCGGCGTGGTGGACGAGAATGATCTGTGTTATCTCGGAGGAACGCCGGGAGGACTGATGGACGTTATGGGTCTTCGCAGCACGGAAATCGATGCGCTGTATGAGGGGGAATCTAATACGCTGCGGATGGTGGAAACCGGTGTATCTGGCGAAAGCGAGAGAGATTCCGATTTGTTTGGCGAAGACGAATCCGGCGCGAAAAATCTGCATGTTGCTGATACGTTCGTCAGAAACGGGTGCAGCGAGTCGCTTTTGCTGCATGGTGATGGTGTCTACCGCTGCGAACATCTCTGCCAGCTGGTCGACCTGGGGACAACAAAGCCGTTGTTCGTGTATGGGGAGGACTTTTACGCCGGAACGCCTGCGCTGACGGTGAACTGTTACGGCGCGGGAAAGGCTTATTATGTCTGTGCCGATGCGGAGCAGAGATTCTATGATGATGTATATGCGCAGATTTTGAAAGAAGCCGGAGTTTTGCGTATCCTGGAACAGGAAATCCCGGTCGGCGTGGAGGTGTCTTCCCGCCGGAGTGAGGAGGCTGAGTATATTTTTATCCAGAACTTTAATCCGACATCGGTGGCGTTCTGTCCGGAAGTGGAGGACGGAGAGGTGATTTTCGGGGAAGTATCAGAGGAGATGAAGCCATTTTCCACGGTGGTTCTGGAACGGAGAACAACTATTACCGAAAAATGAAAAATTTTCAAAAAGTGGGAATAGCATAAATTGATATTCAACTGAAAAAAGAAGAGAAAGACCGCGGTTCATGTTGATCAGCGGGAGGAATCGTTGCTTTCAGAAAGAATTTAGATCTTTTTAAATTGACAAAAGAGTGGTTATATGCAAAAATAAAATCATACTTTGGATTTGCATAAATTTTATGCAGGAGGGATGGTATATGTATTACGAGCGAACTCTGGAGCCGGTAATTCGAAAAATCAGCGAGACGTTTCCTGTTTTGATTGTGACCGGGCCGCGGCAGGTTGGAAAAACAACTCTTCTTACCAGGATGGCGGACAGAGAACGCAGGATCGTATCATTAGATAACCCTACGATACGCGCTTTTGCAAGAACGAATCCGGAGCTGTTTTTCCAGCGATATGAACCTCCGATTTTGATTGATGAGGTTCAGTATGCCCCGGAGTTGTTTGATTATATTAAAATTCGGGCAGATCGTGATAAGCGCTGCGGTGATTTCTGGCTGACCGGGTCTCAGACATTCCATATGATGAAGCGGGTGACAGAGTCTCTGGCAGGAAGAGCCGGAATTGTCAGAATGTTGGGATTGAGCAATGCTGAGATCCATGGACATCACTTTCCGCCTTTTCAGATGGATGTGTCAGCTTTGATGAAGCGCATGGATGAGGCGAAGCCTATGACGGTAGCGGAGGTATATCGACAGATTTTTAAAGGAACGATGCCCCGTCTATATGAAAATGAAGCGGTGGATCAGTTTCAATATTACGAATCCTATCTTGAAACTTATATCAGCCGGGATATCCGTGACTTATCGCAGGTGGCGGATGAATCCGCTTTTTTGAATTTTATGAGCGTTGTTGCAGCCAGGACAGCGACAAATGTGAATTATGAGACTCTGGCGGGAGAAGTTGGTGTTTCTGCGCCGACAGCCAAGCATTGGCTTTCCGTTCTGGTTTCTTCCGGTATTGTTGCGTTAATCCAGCCATATTCAAATAACGCCTTAAAAAGAGTGATCCGGGCTCCGAGAATGTATTTTCTGGATACCGGTCTGTGCGCACATCTGACCCGGTGGAGCAGTGCGGAGACTTTGGAGAGAGGCGCGATGGATGGCGCTTTTTTTGAAACGTGGGTTGTTTCTGAGATTTATAAGAGTTATCTGAATGCAGGGAAGACGCCGCCGCTGTATTTTTACAGGGATAGTAACAGAAAAGAGATTGATCTGATTATCAATCAGGATGCGGTGGTGACGCCTGTGGAGATTAAGAAAAGCGGTGCACCGAAAGGGGCAGTGAAAAACTTTTCTATTCTTAAACCGATTGAGCGTGAACCGGATGAAAGTGCAGTGTTTTCAGGGGCGGCGCATTTAAAAACCAGAATCGGCGAAGGTGCGGTTATCTGCATGAGTGAAGATTTGCTGCCGATCGATTCCAAAAACTGGTATGTACCTGCCTGGCTGCTCTGAGGCTGGTGCATGTAACGCGCAATACTTGAAAAGAATCCGGGAAAGAGATTAGAATGCTGCTTCGTTTTTCCCTTTATTCTGTCGATACTCCTGTGGGCTGCAGCCGTATCTTTTTCGAAATACCCGGTTGAAATAACTCCGGTCATAATATCCCAATTGTTCTACAATGGCATCGATACTGATGTCGTTATTCAGCAGATAGGTGGCGACACGACTGACCCGCATTTCACTGACCAGATTGGAGAATGTTCTTCCAAAATATTTTTTCAGCAGTTTAGAGAGATAAGCAGAGTCGTAGTGAAAATGCTCTGCCAGGCTGTTCAGGGAAATATCGTTTAAATGATTGCTGATATAAGTCAGAATCTCTGTCAGGTTCGTATCTTGCAGATTTTCTTTTTCTGCGGTATAGATCTGGTCTCGCAGCAATTCTGTAAAAATCAGGGAAAGATAGCATTGCATGGCGGCAAGGCAGCAGGTATACTTCGGTATCTTATCCTGCCGCTCACTGCTTCCGTCCATTGTTGCTCTTGCTGGCCTGATCTTCGCATGCTGCCTTAAAATGTCGGAGGAAGACTGAGATTGTTTGCCCATGGCGAATGAGAAAAAGCATGGGTAATGAGGAGAATACCATGGATCGAATCTATGATTTAAAATGTAATGCTATGACGAATCCGGCCGGTCTGGACCAGTATCCGGTGTTTTCCTGGAAACTGGAGTCAGATACGCCGGGCGATGAGCAGGCCGCATGGCAGATTACAGTCCGGGCGCAGGATGGTTCCTGCGTCTGGGACTCCGGCAGGCAGATGGGAAGCGCGACCTCTGGTATTCTCTATGCGGGAGAGGAACTGCTATCTCATGCCGGATATAACTGGCAGGTGTGCGTTGAATTAAAAGAACAGACGCTGACCAGCGAGACAGCGACTTTTTCGATGGGTATGCTGAACGGCAAGTGGACGGCGAAGTGGATTGAGGCGGGTCAGGTGAGGAAACCGCTGGATGACTGCACTGAGATGTGGAAAATGTTTGCCGGAATCGTGACATCAAAGCCGAATCCGGAGGAGTCTTTAAATCCTGCGGTCTGCATGCGCAGAGAGGTGAATATTCAAAAAGAGGTGAGCCGGGCTCTGATTTATGCAACAGCCAGAGGAATTTACCAGTTGAAACTTGATGGTCAGACGATTTCTGAACTTCTGGCTCCCGGCTACACGGTATACAGCAAATATCTGGAAATGCAGCAGTATGATGTGACTGCACGGATGACGGAAGGAAATCATGCAATCGCGGTTACACTTGCAGACGGCTGGTTTACGGGAAAAGTCGGCCTGCCGGGTGTGGGCAATCAGTACGGTGAGACCAATGCATTTTATATGCAGATGGAGATTTTCTATGCGGATGGCAGCAGGCAGACCATCGAAAGTGATGAGACGTTTCGGTGGACAGAGAGCCCTCTTGAATACGCGGATCTGATTGTGGGAGAGCGGTACCGGCAGGGTTTTCTGGATTCTGCATGGGAGCAGGCCGGGTATGATGACAGTTTCTGGCGGCCGGTTTTGGTCAAAGACTATGGGACTTCCGGTTTTCGGGGGCGCAGGGCAGAACCGGTGCGCGTGATTCGCTGTTTTCAGCCGGAGAAAATCCTGCGTACGCCCAAAGGGGAACTTGTGATCGACGCGGGTGAAAACATCGCGGGGGTCTTAAATATTCGATTCCTGGGCGAGGCTGATACACTGCTCAGAATGACGCACAGTGAAGTCCTGGATAAAGACGGAAATTTTCAGATGAACATCATGGGGCAGAATAAAAACCAGATGGATGTCTATGTCTGCGCCAAAGCAGGGGAAGTGCAGTGGCAGCTGGAGTTTACCATGCATGGGTTCCGATACGTAAAACTGGAGGGAATCGGGGAAGATCAGCTTCTGGATGTGCAGGTGCTGGTTCTCTCCACAGATATGGAACGGACCGGTGCGTTTCGCTGTTCCGACGAGCGATTAAATCAGCTTCAGGAGAATATTTTCCGGAGCCAGCAGGGTAATATGATTTCCATTCCTACGGACTGCCCTCAGAGGGAGCGGGCAGGATGGACCGGCGATATGCAGGTGTATGCGCCGACGGCCTGCTATAATATGGACGTGTACGCATTTCTGGACAAATGGTTGGAAAACATGCGGCTGGAGCAGCTCCCGGACGGTCAGATCCCAAATATCATTCCAACGATGCCCAGCGATGCGCTAGTAGGAAATTCCACATCGAAGCATATCTGCTCGGCGGCGTGGGGAGATGCCTGCATCATCATTCCATATATTTTGTACCGGAAGTACGGAAATAAAAAAATTCTGACAGATAATTTATCTATGATCAGGGGCTGGATGCAGTATGTAGAGCGTCAGGCATCCACTTCTTTCCTGAAGCCTGCGGAAGAATATACAGCGGAAGAACTGGAACGGCAGAAATATCTGTGGAATACAGAGTTTCATTTTGGTGAGTGGCTGTATCCGAGCGCATCCGCGGAGGGCGGCATGGGGGATCCCATACAGACCGCTTTGCAGACAAAAGAGTATGTGGCACCGACGATGTTCGCCTATACATCGGATCTGATGAGCAGAATCTGCGGTGCTTTGGAAATGAAAGACGAGGAGCAACATTACCGGGAGCTGAATCAGAATATCCGGAAAGCTTATGCAGAGGAGTATATTGATGATGAAGGCAGGCTGCCGGTTCAGCTGCAGGGAGTGTATGTTCTTGCTCTGGCTATGAATCTTTATCCCGAAGAAACGAGGCAGAAGGGAATTGACATCCTGATCTCTCTGATTCATGCGAACGGCGATCATCTGGATACCGGATTTTCCTCCGTTGGATTTCTTCTGGATACGCTCTGGGAAAACGGTGAGCAGGAGCTGGCTTACAAATTGCTCTTTGCGGACACCTGCCCTTCCTGGCTTTACGAGGTAAAAATGGGTGCGACGACCATCTGGGAATCCTGGAATGCGATTTTGCCGGACGGGACGACCACCAACTCTTCTTATAACCATTTTGCTTACGGATGTGTGGGAGATTTTATTTACCGCAGAATTCTCGGATTGCATGAGACAGAGCCGGGATACCGGAATGTACAAGTGGCGCCGGCCTTTGACTGTGGCCTCTTATGGGCGGAGGGGTCTTATGAGTGCCCCTACGGAAAGATCCGTGTATACTGGGAGAAAAGTAAGGATGGCTGCGAAGTACAGGTCACTTTGCCGCCGGGAGTGACAGGAGTTCTGGAAATCGGCAGTCAGCAGCAAACGCTGAGCAGCGGGGAAAACAGCTATAAGGTATAAATTGAATTGTTGCTTTTCCATACCGAAAGCAGTACGATTATTTTCTGATTGACAGGAAATGGTTGTGCTGCTTTGCTTTATTATGCGCAGGAGTGCGTAAAAAAACGCACGGTGTTTCCTATAATGACTTTATCTGGTTTCGTTTTTCGGGAGAGCAATTGACTAGCAAGGATGTATTTTTGAGGTAAAGGATGCAACTGATTTTTATTGTATTTTTGTAGTAAAAGGAGCGCATCGCACGTTATTATAGATAAAGAAAATTCTATATTTTTTATTGAGCTGTGTGGGGAGGGCGCGATATTATGAAAATCAGAAAACATTCAGCGGGATTGTGTTTTGGAACAGCTGTCCTGGCAGGTGTTATCTTATCAGGTACGGTATTAGAAGGATGCGGGGGCAGCAGGACGATGCAGTCAGCTGATCTGATGACGGATATTTCAGCGGACAGTACAGTTGCCGGGAACGCATCCGTCAAAGAAGGCGACTCTGAGGCGGCCACGGATTTTGCGATTCGCCTCTTTCAGCAGTGTGAGGCAGAGGGAGAGAATATTCTGATTTCCCCGGTATCGGTGCTTTATGCTTTGTCTATGACAGCGAACGGTGCGAAAGGCGATACGCAGGAGCAGATGGAAGAGGTTCTGGGACTGTCCGCGGAGGAATGGAATCAGTATCTATGCGCGTACAGGGACATGCTGCCTTCGGATGAAACATATCAGGTGAATATTGCGAATTCCATCTGGCTGACGGATGATGAGCGTTTTACGGTAAATCAGGATTTCCTTCAGACAAACGCAAACTATTATGAAGCAGGAATTTATCAGACCGCTTTTGATGAGGGTACCATAAAGGATATCAACAAATGGGTTCGTGTGAATACGGACGGCATGATAAAAGAAATCCTCGATGAGATCCCGGAAGATGCGGTGATGCATCTGGTCAATGCGCTTTCGTTTGAGGCGGAATGGCAGACCGTCTATGATAAAAGCCAGATAAGAGACGGAGCGTTTATTGCGGAAGATGGCACCGTCGAGAGCGTGCAGATGATGTATTCGGAGGAATACGATTATCTGGAATCGGAAAATGCAACCGGGTTTGTGAAATATTATGAGGATCGTTCTTATGCTTTTGTGGCATTGCTTCCGGATGAAAGTGTGACGGTAGAGGAGTATGTGGAATCTCTGACCGGCGATAGTCTGAGGGAAATGTTGAATCATCCTGAATCTGTCACGGTAGAGGCAGCAATTCCGAAGTTTGAGAGTGAATCAAGTCTGGAGATGAGTGATATTCTTGTGCAGATGGGAATGGAGGACGCCTTTGACGAGGAGAAAGCTGATTTTTCCGGTCTGGGGATATCCACAAAAGGGAATATTTTTATCAACCGAGTGATTCATAAGACATCTATCACGGTTGATGCAAAGGGAACAAAAGCCGGTGCTGCGACAGCGGTAGAAACAGTTGACGGGGTTGAGGTGGAAGCGGATGTGCGTACTGTTTATCTGGACAGGCCATTTGTATATATGATTGTTGACTGTGAGAAAGATATCCCGATCTTTATCGGTACGATCATGCATGTTGCGAAGTGACGGTAAAAACCACTCTTTCATTCTATGATTTCCTGTGCTATAATTCATAAGTGAAGTATCAGATTTAGAGCAGAATAAAGAGCAGGCTCACAC
>JAJQCB010000172.1 GCA_021203005.1 Clostridiales bacterium
ATTCAATCGCTATGGATTTTTTAGGTGTTCAACTTCATTTTACAATCGACCTCCGGAATCTAAAAAGTATTCTTCACGCTGTAGTTTGCTGTAGTAGCTGTCCGCCATCATCAGATACCAGTGAACGTCCTTTTCGATCACGTCCTCCGGCACCGTGAAGGTGTACTGGCTCTTGCCGACGTACTTGATGATCCGCGCATCGACGCCGGTCTCCTCCCGCACCTCACGGGTCGCCGTCTGGGGATGCTCCTCCCCTGGCTCTACAGTCCCTTTTGGCAGCACCCAGCCCTCGTATTTATTCCTGTAATTTTTATACAAGAGCAGTATCTTGCCTCGAAATATCACCACACCGCCACAGCTCACTGCCTCGATCACTGCAATTCCTCCTGTCGTCTGGTGTGTCTCTTAAGAATGAATACAGCATACCATTTTTTCAGATACTTGACAAGATGAAACTTGCGGCTTCAGGCACACATAAACCTGACGTAAAATGGGCAGACTGGTACCGACTTTATTTTGAACAGAGGTATTCCATGAATCGACATTACCAGGAACGTATGCAGAAGAAGCTGGATCAGCTGAAAGCCGCGACTGTCCAATACGATCAGAAAAACTCTCTTCACCAGCCGTTTAAACCAGTAATACGTCCAGAATTCCGATCGACTGCAGTGCTAATATCAACATTAAAACCGGAGCTATATATTTGATCATTACATTGTACAGCTTTTTACGTCTAAATACATGTCCGCTGGATTCCATCTCATCTGAAATCCATTTCGGTCCGATGATCCAGCCAATCAGAATACACGAGAAAAACGCAATAAACGGCATCATGACACTGTTGCTGATGTAATCCATGATATCAAGCAATTGTCCGACCGTTCCATTCGGCAGATTTACTTCCATATAAAAGACACTATAGCCGAGGGCAATCACAGCAGAGATTGCCATATAAATGACTGTTAATACAAGGGTCACTTTTTTTCGGGATGCGTGAAAAAGAGCCATGCAGTTGGCAACAATTGACTCCAGTACCGAGATACAGGAAGTAAGGGTTGCAAATGCGGCTGTCAGGAAGAAGAGCGTCCCCACCAGGATGCCCGCATTTCCCATAGCATGAAAAACCTTTGGCAGAGAGATAAACATCAGACTCGGTCCGGCACTCATGCCGTCCATTCCCGAAAAAACATAGACAGCAGGAATGATCATCATACCTGAGAGAAATGCGACTCCCGTGTCAAAAAATTCGATCTGATTCACCGACTTGTTCAGATTAACCTGCGGTTTGACATAGGAACCATAAGTTATCATAATCCCCATCGACACACTGAGGGAAAAGAACAGCTGGCTCATTGCATCCAGCAGTATCTGCAGAAATCGCTGAACTGTGACTCCTTCCAGACTCGGCGTCAGATAAAACTTTAATCCCTGAATTCCGTTTCTCGTGACTCCCGCCGCATCCGTATTCGACAGTGTCAGAGAAAAAACAGCAATTCCCACCACCATGACAAGAAGCACCGGCATTATAAATTTTGAGACCTTTTCAATTCCTTTTTCCACTCCATGATAGACAATCAAAGCCGTTAAGCACATAAAAAAAGAGCAAATATCACCGATGAAACCGGCGATGTAATAAAAGAAGTAAAATATCCGTCTTCGGCTGCTGCCTGGGCCTCTCCCGTCAGATATACTGTGAGATATTTGGTAATCCAGCCTCCGATTACAGCGTAGTAGGTCATGATCAGTACCGGAACAAGAAATGTCACCACGCCGAGAAATTTCCATTTCTCGCTCATTTCCGCATAGGCATAGATCGCACTCTTCTTTGTTTTCCTGCCAATTGCAATATCTGAAACAAGCAAAGTAAATCCAAACGTAACAACCAGCGCAAGATACACTACCAGAAACAGTCCACCGCCATCTTTCGCAGCAAGATACGGGAACCGCCAGAGATTCCCTACCCCTACCGCGCTTCCGGCCGCAGCCATGACGAATCCAAACTGGCTGCTGAATGTATTTTTTTTCGTATGGTTCTCCATAATCGTTCTCCTCAGTTGCAGACAGATTCTGCTTTTTCCCCGGATTTATATCCAGATGCCGGTCTTCATGCTACAGCAGAAAATCCATACAGAAGCCAGCCTCTTCTTCTGTTATCCCCTGCTCCTTTAAAAGATGCCTGATGGTTTTCATGTAATGCTCTGATATGGCTCTGCAGATACGCCCCGTGTTGCCGGTACGGCAGGCATCCAACAGTTCCTTGTGGAGTATGTATTGGCGGGATACGACACGTTTTTTGTCGAGATCCTCCGCATATCCGGATATAACACTTCCATAATTCAGCAGACACCAGGCCTGATACAGCCGCGGCATGTTCACCATCTTTACGAGCTCCCCATGAAATTCGTTATCATGCACAAATACATCATCGTAGTGTTCCACGTCCAGATTTTTCATCTTATCCAGAGTAACTTCCATTCGAACCAGCGTCTCATCGGGAATCTTACCGCCGACCAGCTTGACCGCCATTGTCTCATATCCTATCCTCATAAAATAGATCTCATAGGAGTCCTGAATGGTAATCTGCTTTACTGAACAGCCTATGTTCCTTGTATATTCTATCAGACCTTCATTTTCAAGCTGTCTCAAGGCTTCGCGGACAGGCCCCCGGCTTATCCCGAATTCATTGGCCAGTTCTGCCTCCACAATACGATCGCCCGGTTTTAGTTCCTTATTGATGATCTTCATGCGTATTGCATCTGCTATATTCTCACGTAATGTACGATATTCCAGCCTTCCCATACTTCTCCTTTATGCGTTCTCTCCATCTGTCTGCTTTTTATTTTTTCACAAAGAATATTATCATAAAGAAGATTCCCGGTAAATCATTTCTTTTTATTTTTCGCTACGGCCGTCCCGTATTTCCAGAACTCCCGACTCTGTCTCACAGATATGACTGTTATAAAAGCGTTCGGCTGCCCGGATCAGATAATCCGCATCTTTGATTCCCGCTATCTCATAAGAGGAATGCATCACCAGCTGCGCAAGCCCGATGTCCACAGTATTCACCGACACCTGCGACATGGCAATGTTCCCAAGGGTGTTTCCGCCGTTCATATCCGAACGGTTTGCAAAAAAACTGAACCGGTACGCCTGCCTTTTCACAGATCATTTTAAACAGGGCAACACTCACCGCATCCGAAGTATATTTCTGCCCTGCATGGGACTTGATCACAATCCCTTCATTCATATAAACGCAATTACATACATCCGTCTTTTCCGGGTAATTCGGATGAACCGCATGCGCGTTATCACAGCTCAGCATAAAGCTGGAGGCAAGCGCCCTTGAAAGCTCTTCCGGAGTTTTTCCCAGCGCGGCATTGATGCGGGTCAGTACATCACAGAGAAACGTAGACGCAGCTCCCTGCTTCGTCTGCGAACCCACCTCCTCATTGTCAAAGCATGCATATACGCTGACAGATTCGCTGTTTTCTCCCCGTAAAAACCCCTGCAGGGATGCATACGCGCACTCCAGATCATCCAGCCGCGGGCTGGAGATAAATTCTTCCTCCGCACCCCAGACAGAAGGCTCTGCCCGGTTATACAGATACAGATCCATGCCATAGATCCGTTCCGCTTCTACCTGAAGCTCATTCGCCACCAGCAGCTTCAGCGCGTCCGCATCCATCTTTCTTCCGCTGTAGACCGGCAGCATATCCTTCTGTTTATTCAGTGACTGTTTCTCATTCACCTCTCTGTTCATATGGATTGCGAGGCTCGGAATCATCAGCAGATCCCGGTCAATATTCAGAAGTCTGGATACAAGACTGTTCCCTTCTTTTACAATTACCCGTCCGGCCAGGGAAAGCGGTCTGTCAAACCATGTGGAGCAAATCATTCCCCCGTAGCCTTCCGTATTCAGAACCGTATATTTCCCTTTGACATCAATTTGGGCATTCTCTTTTACTTTAAAGGTCGGTGAATCGCTGTGGGATGCCGTGATATGGAAGCTGTAGTTTTCCAGCTGTGTCCCGGTTTTAAAAGCCAGTATACTGGAACCGTTTCTTGTCACATAGTATTTCCCGCCAGGTCTTATATCCCACGCAGCGCCTTCCCTCAGTCTCTCAAACCCTTCTTCCTCCAGTAGGGCGCTGATACTCCGAACAGCATGGAAGGACGTCGGCGAGCTTTTTATAAAAGAAACCAGCTTCTGCGCAACTTCTTTATACATCACATTTCCTCCTGTGAATACTCTATTTGGTGAGTTTTTCCCTTTCCCACTTTGCAATCTTTGGCATGATCATTCCCAAGGCGGTGAGTACGATCGGCGTAATTACATTCAGTGCAAATGTAAAACGATCGGTACTGTACATTCCCATAATACAACATACCAGGGTTACAGCAAAGCGCCAGACTCCAAAAAACATTGCGATTTTCTGATTTTTGACAAAACGGTATTCCGAAGGAATCTTGTCAATGGATTTTCGAAGCGCCAGATAAGCCACAAATACCCACAGATAACGAAGCGGCATACATACCGAATTCAGTTTCGTCAGCTGCTGCAGCACCGCTGCCGCTCCCGGCGCAACCGACTGAATCAGGATAATCGCTCCTGAGAGGACAACAACGAGCAGAATCCCATTCGTATAAGCGCCATGTTTATTTTTCTTACGAAGCTTTGACGGAATAAATTCCTGTGTCTTTTCATTGTCCAGCAGCATACGAAGAGGCGCGTCGATACTCAGAATCAGGATCGCAAACTGACTGATCATATTGCACATCGCATAAAGAACCAGGAAGAGATTGCCCACATGATAATACTCTCCCAGCCTCTGAAATGCCCAGTATCCTCCGTTTGCAGCATAAGAATTGAAGGATTCCTGACTGGCATTGATCACCTCAGGATCGTACATCATTCCCATTGCAACCGTTCCCAGCATTGCACAGCCAAGCACCATGATTGCCATGGCGATGATTCCCTTCGTGAAGTTTTTGCTCGGGTTGTCTACCTTATTCACATAAGGTGAGATTTTCTCGCAGCCGCCTACCGCAAAGACAAGGATGGACAGAGAAGTAAAATATCCCACGTTGAAATTCGGAATCAGATTTTTCAGGCTGAAATCCATCGATACATACTCTGCGCCCGGATTGATTGCCGGAGCGGCAAACATCATCAGTATATACAAAAAAGACAGGATGAACACGCAGGTCCCCGCCAGTGTCAGAAGCTTCTTCAGCGGATTCAGCCCCCTGCTGGCAATAAAGCATCCGATCAGAAATACGGCCAACGTCGCAAACTGCACCATAAGAGTCGGGAGAGAGTCATACGTCTCTGCATTGCGGAATATCATCCAGCTCGTCGCTTTCAGGAAACCGCTTCCCTTACTTGCGATATAGGTAATATGACATGCCCAGTAGGTCCAGCCTGCATAGTATGCAAGCTTCGGCGTCGTCGTTTCATAAATCCATGCATTCACACCGCTTCCGCTGTTTTTAAAGGCAGCTCCCAGTTCGCCCACCATAAGCGCGTAGGGAATAAAATACAACGCAAACATCAGAACCCAGCTGAAAATAACCTGGACTCCATTGAAATAGACGAATCCATTTACAATATTGCCAAATCCCCAGACTGTAGAAAATGCCATAAAGGCGAGCGCGTACCATGTGATCTTTTGTGCATCTGCTTTTGGTTTCTGTGACATTCTTTTGTCCTCCTTGTTTCTCTTTTTCTATTCTATCCTTTTTATTGTTTATTGTAAACTGTTAATTGTCAACAATTTTGAAAAGAAATTTTCCCATAAACCAGAAATATCCCCGTCTATGACGAGGATATCTTCTATATTTCTGTGCAACACTCTGCTCAGGATCAACAGGTTAAAGCAACCGAATATGCTCTGAAACGGCTAAAGGAGCTTCCTCTGTGCAACCGTTTTATCAGGGAAATTCATACGAAGCGTATCTTGCTGTTCTTCGGAAGGGTACCTGAATTTTAAGAAAGCTCTCAAAACCGAAACCGGAGCTTTCGCCAGACGGCGGTTTTTCGCAGATCATAAGATTTTCCATTACTACGTTGATTTGCTTCGCTTCACATTAAACCTCAGTAAACAACAGATTACGCAATAAAGAAATAATTACTGACTTTAAACCCTTCACCTGTTTATAAGGCCAGATTCTCTTATGATCTGCCGGAAAAGATCAGATTTCCACTTCAAACTCGAAGGTCTGGTTGTGCCTGTCCAGCGCCATCTGAATGCCCATGATCTCCCTGCTGATCTCATCATACTGCGCTTTCACAAGATCGAGATCATAGTTGACGTACTCGTACTCCGGAGAACGGTTCGCGCTGCGGTAGCGGGAAAACGCATGATCAACCCGCGTCTTCGGAAGCCGCTGACGCATGCTGTCGAGAATGTTCTTCCTCCAGTTGAGCTGCGTCATCTTCACCAGCACCGTGTCGATGGACATCTCCGTCCCATTCACCGTGACCGTACTGCTCACATTCGCGAGGTTAATCGCATGTTTGACGCGACGCACCTTCTCATCGATGTCCGCGATCTTCGCTGCCACCTCAGAGTAATCGTATTCCGGCACGACCGGCGTCTCGTCGACCGCCGCCGTGTAAACGCTGGACTGCATCTCCAGGCCTCTCCAGTATTCTTTTTCTTCCTTCAGCTGCCTCAGAATCTTGCTTGCGTATGCGCTTGTCACCTTCATCTTCGTTTTCCTCCCTGTCTTTTTCTGTTAACCAGAATAGCACAGCGAATGCGAGTTGTCATTCTACCAGCGGTTTAATGAAAAAAATCCCCATAAACCAGAAATATCCCCGTCTATGACGAGGATATCTTCCATATTTCTGTGCAACACTCTGCTCAGGATCAACAGGTTATCAAGGCTCGGCAGCGACTGGCCGGACAGCCACTTGTAGACAGCCTGCGGATTTGCAAATCCCATGGCTTCCTGAATATCACGTACCGAATAACCATTTTCCTTCAGCAGCTCCCGGATTCTCCGGCCGGTCGCCTGCTGCTGGATCGACAGATAGACTGGTTCCATTACGCATCCCTCCCCTGACTTTATTCGATTGCCAGAGCATTATAGCACAGGATTCGCGGAAAGGCTAGCATATTTTTTGTTCCCACAGCAGGATGAAAATTTTATAATGTGTAGCGAAGAGAAAAACAAGGAGGAAGCACCCTATGGCAAACACAAACCTGAGCGTCTACGACGATTCAAAAGTCCATCTTAGCTCTACATTCACCCCTGAGCAAAAAGCTGAGTACAACAAGATTGTTGGTTCCATGTCTCGCGAGTACAAGAAGGTTGAGAAAAGCACTCTTGCTATTGCTTTCGCTCTGGCAGAAGTGTACGACAAGAAGTATTTCGCGATTGACGGCCACAAGTCGATTTACGACTTCGCCGCTGAGACTTTCTGTATCGTGCGTGGCACGACCTGTAACTACATCAACATTATCAAGCGTTTCGGTAAAAAGGATACGGAGGGCAATCTTCTGACCGGGGATGCCTCTGGCCTGATTCCAGAAGTTGAGAAGTTCACCTTCTCAAAGCTCTGCATTCTGCTGACTGTCCCTGACGAGTATTTGGAGTTCTTCACCCCGTCCATGACGGCGAGGGAAATGCAAGCGAAGAAGAAAGAGGTAATGGATTGTATCGAGGCGGATTCTGAAAGCGGCCTGATCGGCTCTGACGAGGATTCTGAGGAAGAATCTGAGGAAGGTGCAACTGGTGGCAATTCCAGTGGAGAAAGCTCTGAGGGCGATTCTGAGGACGCTGAGAACGAGCAGGGAAAGGTTCGTACATACCTCTCTGTCGTGTCGTTTCTGGACTGTGACGAGATGCAGAAAAGCCTTTCTGACACGGAGTACCTTACCCACCTCTGTGAAACACTGAAAAGCTATATAGCTACTATGCCTGGTGATCGGGCGGTCGGTATTGATATCGGCATTTCCTATCCCACCTGTTAAGTAGGGCAAGCCCCGTAAGGGGCTTCCTCTTAAAAATACCAAACATATCAAACGAAAAGGAGAAAAACAAAATGAGAGTAACTGCAAAAATCGAAGCAAGCGTATTACAGAAAGAAACAAGAATTGTTGAAAGCACTGGCAAGCCGTCCTATACTCTGGCTATCATGCAGGGTACGCAGGCCGGAAGCATTTCCTGTACAGAAGCGGCCTTTAATCTGGTCAAGCCCTTCTGCTCCTATGTCCCGACCGGGGTCTATGATGATAAGTATCAGTATATGCGTATCACGGACGTTGACATTAAGACTGAGAAGTCTATCGTCCCGGCGCAGTCGTAAGCTGTCTTTCTTATCCTTTGTCACTGCCCACGGGTTCACTCCCGTGGGCACCTCCCTTGACAACAACCTTATGAGGTACATATATGATTGAAACGAAAAAAATGATATACACAGATGTAAATCCTGATGATTACAGTGACAAGCCTGTGACTATAAGCCTTTCCCGGGCGGAGCTGATTGCAATCTGCAATAGCCTGAGCTTCACGCGCTCATGCCTCTATAGCATCAGTGGCGTGCTACAGCTCCCGGGCTACGATTTCCTGTCCCTTGACGAGGCGGAGGCACTTGAAACGCTCCGCGAGAAGATTGCCACGATTGGCTTCTTCCCCTGTGGTATGCCGCCTGAGTATTGCCCGCCGCGCACTGATGATGATTCCCGTGAAGGGGATTATCTTCCCCTCACCTGATAACAGAGTTCGTACGTACGAACTTCCACAAGAAAGGATATCAACATGGGCAATACAACTGAAAATGATTCCTCTGAAATTTCTGTATCTGAAAATTCAGGCTCTGAGGCGGATTCCGAAAACAATACGGAGGAGAGCAACAGCGGAACAGGCACTTCGGAGTCTGACGTTTCAGAGGATAGTAATGTAGAAGAAAGCGCAGAAGAAAGCGAGGAGGAAAGTAATGGTGAGTCTACTGGTTCATCTTCCGAAGGTAGTGTTTCAGTTCCTTCGGTATCTGGTTCGGAGGGTTCTGTATCGTCTGGTTCGACTGATAGTGTAGATTCCGAAGAAGAGGAAGAATCTGACGGCACGGAAGATTCTGAAATAAGCTATGATTCATCCGATTTAGAAACTTTGCAACTGGAGCAGATTGCCCTTGCCAATGAAAAGCTCGATTCCCTGATTGACGTAAACGGCACAATCGCGTGTCTGCTTATCGTGTTCCTGCTTATCATCCTGCTCCGCTACACATACAAGCTCTTTAACATGTTCTTTTAAAGGAGGATACCATGTCCCTGTTAATCGTGTGTTTTGTGATTATCGCTGTCGTATACATAAAGGAATACAAGTCCTTCAACCGCTCCCTCTTGTCTGTCCTTGGTGACAGACAGCGGGAAGCTTCGCAGTCTGGCAAGCGTCCTTCCCGGCACAAGAAAAAGCCTACTGCAAAGGCTCCGGGTAAACAACTGGACGAGCATATGCGGGAATTTAGAGATGATTCCCTTATGTTTGAACAGCTCCCTGAGACTGAGGAGGCTGTTGAGACTGAGAAAGCCAAAGATTACGAATATGGCTATGAATATGATATTCCAGATGATGATGATTTTCACCCAGACTTTTATCATGATGTCAATTTAAGTAAGAATGCTAATATACAATAATAATTCAACTGTATAGCCAGTGACTTCGCCGCGCACTTCCTGTGACGCAATGAAGCACTTGCCTATAAAAAATTATCCCTCTTTTACCTGTGGTGCACCGCATGTAAAACTGTGGAGGAAAGGAGTGCTCTATGTCTGATGTTGTAACGTCCGCTATGCTTAACGGCGTGCTTGACGAGATCGTGGCTCTGCTCCCGGTCTGCATCCCGGTGATGGTGTCCTTCATCGGCCTGCGCAAGGCGATTGCTTTTGTCCGTAGCATCCTTCAGTCCGCTTAATCCTAGCGGGCTTGCCCACCTGAAAGGTGGGTTGCCCTCTGGCACGTTCCATGTGTCGGAGGGCATTTTCAGATTTATCGTTTTTAGAGTTCGTACGTACGAACTTTTGAGAGGTGTGGTTTATGAATACTCAAGAACATGAAAATCATATCAAGCTCAAATATATAATCCTTGCCGTCCTTCTGGCCGTCCCCATGCTCTGCGTCCCGGTTTGCGCTTCTTCTCATAGTGTTACCACGACCTGCTCTATGTGTAACGGCTCTGGCATAACTTTTTCAGGCTATGAGGTATGCCCTTCCTGTGGTGGTAATGGTTTTACCTATGAGGACGTGGCATGTTCTATGCGTGGCGGTTTTGGTTATACAGAGTATGAAATTGATTGCTCAAACTGTGGTGGTGTTGGGTCGTTCATGGAAATGTGTTCCGACTGCTCTGGTATGGGTACTATTACCATTTATGATACAGACGGAGAAGGAAATCCCGTAGAGTATACAGAAACTTGCTCTACCTGCGGCGGCAGTGGTTATTTTTATTACGACTGTGGTACCTGTTTAGGTTCTGGCACTCTGACAGAATACACCATGTGTGGTGACTGTGGTACTTCTGGTATTGTCTCGCAAACTGTAGATTGTCCTACCTGTGGTGGAATTGGTTCTATTGAGGTTTATGATACCTGCGCAAACTGTGACGGCACTGGTGTTGTTTATACTTCGGTCGATTATTTCACCTATGTAAATATGAAGCTTATGGAGGATTCATCGTGGCTCACAGTCCTGACTGACCCGTCCTACATGTTCGCCTATATCCTCTACTGTCTCCCGGCCTGTATCGCTGTCCTTGTCTCCGCACTGGGTATCCGCAAAGCAATAGCCTTTATCCGTGATACCATGAACAGTGCGTAGCTCCCGGGGCTGGAGTTCGTACGTACGAACTTTGAAACTATCCCTCTGGCAGTCCTGCGATAACCTGACGCTTGCCTGTCCATGGAAAATCAGTCAAATGGTCGAGGCCGTACAGCGTAGTGAAACGGAGCTGTGCGGCACTCGAGGCGTAAGCCCTTGCCATTTACTGATTATGGAATGGACATATACTGGCTTAGCGTCGCTGAGTGGCATACGCCCGCTCAGCGGCCTTAAGTGCCCCTTGTAACCTTGTGGTTGCCACTACCTTGCGACTGGAGAAATTACTATGCTCGATTCCTTTTTAAATATGTTACTGGCATTCCTGAAAATCCTGAAATGGCCTTTGCTTATCATAGTCGGGCTTTATGCCGTTTTCATGATGATCTACTTTTTCTATCTGATACTTGCTTATGCAAAAGGTATCCGTCCCGCGAAAACGTCCGTGAAGCATTTAAAGCGTCCGAACATACTTTACTCACTCTTTATCCTTGCGCCCCGCCAGATGGTCAGTGACTACATGTCACGTCCCGCTGATTTCTTTAACCCGCAAGGAATTATTATCTTCACTGGATGACAGGGTATGGGAAAAACCGTTTCCATGGTGGAGTATATGCTCCACTTACAAGACTGCTATCCAAAAGCAAAGTGTATCACAAACTTTGGATACAAATATGAAGATTGCTTTCTCGAAGACTGGCGGATGCTCACAGACTATAAAAATGATGTGAAAGGCGTTATTGTCGGCATGGATGAACTGCAAAACTGGTTTGGCTCAAACGCCTCCCGCAACTTCCCGCCTGAAATGCTTTCAATTATCACTCAGAACAGAAAAAACCGCCGTATTATACTGGGTACTGCGCAGAACTTTTACTTGCTCGCAAAGGCTATCCGCTCTCAGGCCACGGAAGTGCGGGATTGCATGACAATCCTGCATTGCTTCACAATCGTCCGCTGTAAAGCCCCTGTCCTGAACGACAAGGGCGATGTAGTCGAGTGGAAAAGCCGGGGCTTTTACTGCTTCACCCATACGGATAGAATCCGCAACGCATATGACACGTATGCTGTAATTGACAGTCTCACGAAAAGCGGCTTCCTGCCGCGAGACGTGCCAACGACTGAATCAGAATAGGTTGCTGTTGGCATGTCTCCGCACCGCGCTCTCGCTTCGGCGCGTGCGCCGAAACGGAGCGCGGAGCGCATACTTGACAATAGCAACATTTATCACTCAAACGGGCGATAGCTAACACTGGGAAAGGGGAAAAGTTCGTATATACGAACTTTAAGACAATGGAAAAGTACAACCTGAAAGTATATTACTATGTGACCGGGACGCAGTACCGCATATATTCCCGTCCAATTTCCAAAATGTCAGAATCGGAAAAGCTCATGAAAAAGGAGCTTGAAAGCCGTATCGAGAACAAGCTCCGCAAGGAGAATCCAAAAAAAGCTGACCGCATGGAAAAACTGGCGGAAGCACGGGAAGAACTGAAAAAGAAGAAAGGCACATTTAACCCGTTTACCAATACAGTCGAGTATATCGTTGATATGGAACAAGCTGAGCGGAATAAACAAGTTTCCTTAAACCGTTCTAAGCAAAGCCTGATTGGGATCTGCCGCGCAAACAGATGGGACTATTTCATCACTTTCACCTTCAACCAGAAACTGGTTGATTCTTCCAATTATGAGGAAGTCTGCCATAAAGCGGGAAAGTGGCTCAACAATATCCGCTCCCGCTTATGCCCTGACCTGAAATACGTGCTTGTCCCGGAGCTTCACAAGGATAGAGAACATTACCACCTGCATGGGCTTCTGGCGAACTGTAGCGGTTTGCAGCTTCGTGTTTCTGGCAAGTTCGATAAGAAGGGGAACGTGATCTATAATATCCCTTCATGGAAGTATGGCTTTAATACGGTTACGGAAGTAGGTCACACTGGAAAAGTAAGCAATTATATCGCGAAGTATATCACAAAAGACACAGAAGGTCTTTTGCATGGCCGTCACCGCTACTGGTGCTCCCGTAACACAGTTCGGGCGAAAGATGTATGTGACGAGGTATACATTGAAAACCACATGAAAATTTTAGAGAACCTTTCCGGGCATATGGACTTTATTAAGAAAACGTATGTCCCGCAGTGCAACCGCGATATCTACTATATCGAAACTGGCGAAAACAATGAACCGATTGATTCAAAGAGTACGAGGAAAAGCAAGGAAACACGCGATATCCGTGGATATTCCGTTGCGGCGGAGCCGCCAGTCCGGTGTGGCGGGAGCCACCTGTCC
>JAJQCB010000049.1 GCA_021203005.1 Clostridiales bacterium
CCGCCGTTCCAGACCGGACCGACTGTATGAATCACATATTTTGCCGGGAGCTGATAGCCCATCGTAATCTTTGCATCGCCGGTTTCACAGCCGTTTAACGTCCGGCACTCCGCCAGCAAAGCCGCCCCGGCTGCCCGATGGATTGCTCCATCCACGCCGCCCCCGCCAAGCAGGGAATTCTTCGCTGCGTTTACGATTGCATCCACTTTCAATTTTGTAATATCGCCTTTTAAAACTTTGATATGCATTTTCACCCTCCGTCTCTACTGTTTACATATGAAACCGCCTGCCGCATTTCGGGCAATACTCGAAATCCTCTGTCGTCTCAAAACCGCAGTAGCTACACCGCCTGTAACGGGAACCTGCTTGTCCATAATACTGCCCGCCTCTTCTGACTGGTCTTAAATTTGCCGGTGTGATTTCCAGGCGTTCTCCCCTTGCAATACGCTTCCCGATTTCCTGATCAAGCTCATAAAGCATCCCACAGCAGGTTGTGCGGACATAATATCTTTTATTCCACCGGAAACACGGGATAAAAAAGAGAGACAACACCGTAAATGTCATAAAGACTTCATATCTGCCATAAGCCCCGCAGGCTTTGCAGATCACCGTCTGCGAAAAATCAAATTGCTTCTGTCCGTCATGAATATCTATCATGAAAAACATGTCGGCTCCCCTTCCATTGCTATGTACTTCTCGACGGATAGCATTATATTCTCCAGATTCCTGATGTCCTGTGCCCAGTCGCCTACCTCCAGAGAATGGTTTGCATTTTCTATAACACGGAGCGGAAGATTGCGGGCTTTGCATTCCGCAATTACGGTTTCCGTGTCTACCCATCCATCTGCAGTGCCATGGAACACGATACCGGGCTGATCCATATATTGAAAAGATTCTCCCACCGGCGTAAAATAAACGTTCTTTGTCTTAAGCTCGTGCTTCTGCCCGTAAGCGGAGGCAATCGCCGTTCCGATACTTTTTGACAAAAACAGGATGTCCGTAAATTGCGAAAAATCTACATCTCGGAGTATATCCTCACACTGATCCAGCGCATCGCTAAAACAGGCATTCATTTTTTCTTTATTGCCCTTGACACCGGACGGAAAATTCCCATACGGGACATCCTTAATCTCATAACCATGAGAGGCGGCCATCTTTTTGCTGTAATAAAGCAACGGTTTATCTACATGATAACCGATTCCAGGAAATACAACTGCAATCTTCATCTCGTGTTCTCCTTTAATGCCTATTGCCTACGTCAATTTAAAACCAGGTCAGATGGCTCGTTGAAAATCCGGTCACCCTTATTCTCCATTTTTGTCCTTACTTCATGCAGTCATGATTGCATCACACTGACCGTGACCGCAAACATCATAACCACAATAATAAGCAACGGCACCATTCCATCCACATACCCTCGTATACTGTCCAGATTATAATATAGCAAATAGCAGACCAGACTTACAACTGCTGCAATCAGTATAATAGTCAAAAAAATGATTGCAGATACTCTCGAATAATGTCCCTGCGCAAACAATGCATTTACTTCCAGGAACATCAGAACCGTCCATCCCACAATCAGAAATAGTTCTGTTGTAACCTGGCGATTTAATAACAAGCGGGTCGCCGCCAGCAATACGATATAGGCGATAACGCCTCCAATTAATACCGCCGTCCGCGAGAATAGCACAGACTGGCTGTCTGCAATACCACTTCCTCTGACAATCTGCAAAATTGCAGCGACGCCGAATACAACTGCCGGGAGCAAAAGCCATCCACTTTTCATTCCCCTGACTGCGCCCACCGGTCTGAACGCTACAATCCACCATGCCAGATAGAAAGCACTGCAAAGAATCAGAAAGAAGTTGCCGGTTAAAATCTGTTTTATCTGCAGATTAAAATGAGAAAACATTTAAACCACCTCTAATCTCTTCTCAAAAAATTCCCCAACAATGCCATTTAACTGCTCTTTTATTCTTGAAAAATCACAATTCATATCCAACGTTTTCACATCAATCCGGTTCCCACTCATCTGAAAAGACTGGGCAGGCTGGATATCTTCATCTGTCCGTGCATAAAGCAACATTCCCGAAACCGTATGTGGCTTTTCCCCGAATTCCGCTTCTTTATTTTTGACGTATGTAAATATCTGGTACAGGTTATTCGAATGCAATGTGTGAACGCTATACTGCTGCTGTGTTGTATGAGAATAATATTTTGCATCAATAATCAGCACGGTATTCTTATATGTCAGCATCACATCACTCTTCATTATCGGGAACATGTCCCCAAAACCATCGTCAAGTGCCCATGGTATCTGCGAAGAACTTACCCGCAGCCACGGAAATTCCCTGCGGTAATATTCCAAGATGAATTTCTCATATAACCTGCACATGCGCTGCTCATCAAGGAAGTCCATCAGTTTCACAGATCCGTCCGATTGCGTTTGGAGCAGTCCTTTCACAATCAAATAGCAAACGGATACCAGCATCCGATAGGTCTGGTTATTCCGGTTATATTGTATATTCCAGTTGATCCTGTGGAGATCTAACACTTCCACATCCGCAAAATACACCATCAATTTCCGGAGTTCCTTCTTCCGCGCCCTCATAATGTCTGAACGGAGTAATAGAAGAACCGTTGATTTTATGATCCGGTTCATATAAGTATTCACTGAAAATTCATCGTAAGAACAGACCATCTGCTTTTTCAGGACAGTCTTATCCCGAATGGAATCTGATATCTCTATCTTGCCCCGCAGCGTGGAACGGCTTTCCGAGACAGGAATGTATTCCCGTCCAATCCCCCTTTTGATTTGTACCGCCATCCCTTTTGCCAGAATTGCCGCACAAAGTTCCGCTGTATTATCAAATTCTTCCGTTGAGAGATTCTTGTATCCCTGCTCATTCAAAACCTGAAACGCATAAGAAAGCATATAGTAAATATTCTGTATCGCTATCACCGGATCGTACTCCTCAGATTTTCAGTCCATTCCTTTACTTTCACAGGCTCATCAAACCAATATTCTTTCAGCAAAGGTACAAGCTCATATTCTACAATGCCGGAGAGCGTCTTTTCATCTATGGCTTCCGGCGACAGGTTGCAGAAATAACTATGTCCAATGCAGAACCCTTCACCAAGCGATTCATCCTGCCCGATTTCTCTGTTAAGGCTCTCCACGCAGGATATTAAGCGGTTAAATTTATCGTTATCCAGATTAGATCTATAAGCCTTAAATCCTTCCGAATCAAACCCCGGCCGAAGCTCTATAAATGCAAATCTCCTTCGGAGCGCATAATCCAATAAAGCCAGACTGCGGTCTGCCGTGTTCATCATCCCTATGATATATACATTTGCAGGAACAGAAAATTTTTCATCCTTATACAAAAGCTGCAGCTCAATGCCACGCTTATCATTCTCGATCAGCATAAACAGTTCCCCAAAAATTTTGCTGAGATTCCCACGGTTAATTTCATCGATGATAAAAAAGTAATCATTGTCGCTGTCTATTTCCGCCTTTTTGCAAAAAGTATAGAAAACGCCGTTCCGCAGCTCATACCCGGTCGCCGTTGGACGGAAACCCATGATAAAATCCTCATAAGAATAGCTCTGGTGGAACTGGACCATCATGACCCGGTCCACATCCTTCTGGCCCATGATTGCATACGCCAACCGTTTCGCAGCAAAGGTCTTCCCAACTCCCGGAGCCCCCTGCAGGATGATATTCTTCTTATTTTTCAACACACCAACAATATTATCATATGCTTCCTCATCCATGTAAACTTCATCCAGAAAATCGTCTACAGAATAGGACGGATAAACTATCTCTTCCTCTTCTTCTTCATCAAGAACGTCATTATCAAAGAGTTCCCTGATCTGCTGCACAAAATCTGCGTATGGCGTAATGTCTGTCAATGTTTTCTGCGGGGTCTGGTGATTGATCACCCATTCTCCCTTATGTGTCCACTTTACCTGACGGACATTGTTATACCCATCAGTACGATTTTCGTCATATTCATAAGCGGACTCTACCACGCCTCTCCCCAGAATATTATAATAGCCTTTCTTGACAAATATAATATCGCCCGGTTTGATATCATGAATAAATTGCCATGTGGCATGGGCAGAGTTTTTATACGAGCTGCTGCCGCCATATTCTTCCTTCATTTTCTGCTTCATTTCATCTTTGGAGTCAAACGTGTTCAGATCACCGATTTCTCCCCAACCAAGAAGCATGATTCCCTTTTTATAACATTCCTCCCATTTGTCGGCACCCTGCCCCGGAGCATAAATCCAATATCGAACCGTATTAACGTTGCTGTCCGACAGGGTTCCGCCATCCCCTTCCTGACGTGCAGATACCTCTGCATAACTGTTTTTAAAAAGCTCGGATGCCATTTCATCCGTAATATCGACAGTTTTCCCTGCCTCTGTCAATGTCCAGACGCCCCGGATGCTCTTATCAATGTAACCTGCTACAGCCAGGTCGTTTCTGGCAAACGCAACCTCGTTTTCAAATTTATTTACTTTTGTCTTTCCTCTTTTTGCACTGATCTCCTCCTGCGAGAGATGCTCATTCTCAATAATCTTCGCCCTCACCTCAGCCGGAGTGCCGGATCCACCAAGTTCACGGAGCGCCTGCACGATCGGCCTTGTCCAACGGATATGTGCCGCATTGGAAATATTCTTTTTTTTCGCCGGTTTCAGCAGCTTTCTGCTCCTGGTTTACCTGTTCGGAGATGACCCATGCATAATAAGACAGCTCCGGGAATGTACTGTACACATATTTCCTGCTGTCAAGTGCCTGCCTGCACAGGCCAACGATCTCCAGATACTGTTCTGCAGATAAGTTTTTTGCAAGCATCGGTTTCACTTTTGCCACATAATCTGTCGGCATGTTTCCCGGTTCCGTCATATACCAACGGTTGCGTGAGTCCAGATTCACAAAAACATACGGCCTGATCCAGTACAAACCCATGGTAATATTCCACCGGATTCCATGCTGCTTAAGGACAATATTATATGCATCGCAAAAGGCATTCTTATGAACTGCATCATCCTTTTCAGCAAACGCTATCGCAGCAACATACAAATCCCATAAGTGATCAATATCATGCTCTCCACGATCTTCTTTAAACCAGTAAAAAGTTGCTTTCAGATTATTCAGAACCGGAATACCTTCAAAGGTATCCGGAATAGCGGCTGTAATAGAAAACTCATCAGCAATGCCTTTGATAATCAAAATCCGGTTTGCATTACTGATTCCCTTATTAAAAAGGCCAAACACGGAAAACGGATCCATATCCGTCGGATTGTTATCACTCTCCAGTTTCGGCAGCTTCAAGCCAATATTGATATAAACCTGTTTTATTTTTTTGATCAGGGCGGGACGGTCTTCCCGATAAGCCAGTAGATTTGTGGCAAGCTCCATGTAAAAATCAATCCACTGATATTTATTATCTGCCATAGATATAATCCTCCGTTCCATCAATCATAAATCAGCGTAAGTAATGTTCATATTTATTCTTACAACCCGGAAAGTGTTCTCATAACCAGATCCACATCCTTATTCTCCAGTTCCTGAATGATATGTAAATACGTCTTCTGTGTCGTGGTCATGCTTGCGTGTCCAAGCCTCCTGGCCACGCTTGCAATCGATACCCCGGCAAACAAAAGCAATGATGCATGAGTGTGGCGAAGACCATGGATAGAAATTGACGAGATTCCACATGCTTTGCAATGTCTGGTGAGCACATCATTCACTGTTGAATTGTAAATTTTGTTTTCTCCCACAAAAATCGGTTTATCCTCAGGCATTCCCTTTACAAGCTCAGAGAATTTTACAACAATCTGCCAGTCAATCTGGATCTTGCGAACCGACGACTTATTCTTTGTTGGCAAAAATCCTCCATCACCTTTATAATCCCAGGTTTTGCTAATGGAAAGCGTCTGCCGAGCAAAATCGAAATCTGCCGGGGTAACCGCAAGTGCTTCTGAAAAACGCATTCCCGTCTTTGCCACCAGGAGGATAAACCAATCCCAGTTCACCTCATCCTTAATATCCAGATCAGCAATCAACGTGTGGAGTTCAAACTGATTGAGGTACTTAATCTTCTTTGCCTTCGGGGTTTTCCCTTTAATAATCGCCTTTCTGGTCGGGTCCCGCATAATCAGGCCTTCGTCCAGAGCATCTAAGATTGCACCCTTTAACTGGTGATGAAAATCCAGCGTCGTCTGCCTTTCATGCTCCTTTGCATAGTCATTTAACAACTGCTGATATGCTGTCCGGTTAAGATTTCCTACACTCAGCTCCGGGATCAGTTTTTCAACCCATTTCTGTGTCATCAGGTACTTTGACATCGTTGCTTCTCTGATGGCACCCTTTTTGTATACATCAATCCATTGCTGATAGTACTCATAAAATAAAGTATCCTTGTCTATATCATTTAACATAAGCTGCCTCCTGCAAATTCTCGGCATTACTCACGCTGATATAGACTATTAAGACCTTTTTTTCTGCCACTTACAACTGTCAATGTGTCAGAAGCGGTTCCACCTCTTCCTCCAGTGTCTTTCTGAGTTCGGCCATCATCCTGGAATAATATTTAAATTTGGGAAGCGCCTTTTCCTGTGCATTCTTATAGCTTGTAAAATCGATGGTCGCCTTAATCGCACTCTCATTCGGAATCTCGCCATTTCTGTAATGGGTTGCCGCATACATCACTTCATCTTTGGATGCGTACCATATTAGGCAAAAATCCGTGATCACCTTGTCAATGCATTCTGTTTTGGTGTTTTCCACAATATTTAAGATGGATTGTCCCCTGTATTTACTGTCGTCCAGCTCGATCTCATAAATCAGATCATCCATGATGTCCGCGACCTTCGGATTCTCTTTCCGCAGTTCCCCGACATACTGTTTTACTTCATCAATCTTTTTCTGTCTCTCCTCAGGCGTCACCTCGCCATCGGAATCCTCCGGTGTGACAATATTCTGGATCAGATTGATGATATACTCGTAATCAATCCGGGTACTGCTGTAGGCCATCAGTTCATACTCCGGATCGAAAGGCGGATCTTCCGGATCATCTGGCACCGGGTCCGGTCCGTCTTCTTTCAATTCTTCCACTACGTTTTTATAATGGCCGGCATAATCGTCGTATTCTTCCGCAGTGATACCATAGCTGTCCAGCATGGAATCGTCGTATACGGTGAATGATTTCAGTTGCGAGAACAAGCGGTCAAATTCCTGAAATATTTTTACAAAAATCTTCTTTTCCTTCTTCGACATCCCCGGAATATCTGCCGGCGTGTCTGCTGACACACGCAGAGCGACCAACGACTTTCGAAATGCCGGTTCCACCTCTTCCCACTCTGCCATCATCGCGTCCTTCGTACCTCCGGCAGAATATAACTTCACCGCAGTATCAACCGCTTCTTTAAAAAGTACCGGCGCCTGGAAAGTGACAATCTGCCCATATGTTTTGTTCTTATCAAAGATACGGTTTGTTCTGGAAAATGCCTGGATCAAATCGTGCGGTCCCATCGGCTGGCGGTCAATAAAAATCGTGGACATGCAGGGAGCGTCAAATCCGGTAAGCAGCCTATCAACCACAATGACCAGATCAAGCTGCTCATTCCGGCTGTCGAACTTATGGTCTTTCCGGGCAAGCCTTTTATTTAAATTCGCGTTATAACCCTGTATCTGGGCAATATCATATTTTGTTCCGAACATACCGTTATAGTCATCCAGAGACTTCTGCATCTTCTGATGGTTCACCTGGGAGCCTTCCGCATTTTCCGAAACAGAATAAGTGATTGCGAACTTCGGAAAATCCGGCAATACCTTTTTGATTTTCTCATCAATGACAATCGGCATTTCTCCGTTCTTCACCCTGGTCAGCAGTTCATAATATCTCTGTGCCAGCTGAATAGAACTTACCGTCAGAAGACCCTCATACGTCTTTCCCTTACCGTTCTGGAATCCAAGCTTATGATAAGATTTGTTAAGGATCACATCCAAAACTCCCAGCATATGCGTCTCATTATCATAAACACCGGCATCCGTTTCATCCGATATATTTTTCGGTCCGTTGTGTTCCACCTGGAAGCCAAGCACCGCATTATCATGGATTGCGTTTTGGATAGTATAGCGGTGGAGACGTTCTCCATATAATTCTTCTGTCGTGCGCGGCAGGTCTCCCAACTGCGGATAGGGATTTTCTGCAAAACGGGGCGTCCCGGTAAATCCATACCACAACGATCTGCCAAAGAATCTCTCCAGTATTCTCTTTGTCGTTGGCGTGACCGCCCTGTGGCATTCATCGACCACAAAAGCAATCCTGCGGTTCTTTATTTTTTCATACTCCGGGGTGCCCTCTTTCAGACGCTTCGTCACAAGAATCTGCAGTTTCTGGATGGTGGTTACGATCACCTGTCTGTCATCCGACTTCAGTTTGTTCTTTAAATCAAAGACATTATCCGTTTCATCGACATCAATCAGATCATTATTGGCATACGCCTGAAACGCCTGCGTCGTCTGTGTATCTAGATCCTTCCGGTCAATCAAAAAGATGGTCTTATCTAGAGACGGAATATCCATCAGAAGGTTTCGCGTCGCCTTATAAGAAGTCAATGTCTTGCCGGAGCCGGTAGTGTGCCAGACATAGCCGGATTTCCCAGACTTTGATGCCTCACGGATTGCTTCAATCGCATGAATCTGGTAGGGTCTCAAAATAATCAGCCTTTTCGCATCTTCATCCAGCACCGTATATCGGGCGATCATCTCATGTGCCTGCGGAATGCGTAAGACCGCTTTTGCAAAGTCCAGATAATCGGTTACCGGTTCATTGTTATCATCCACCCAGCCGCTTAAGAATTTTTCATTCAGTTCCCGGTCAGATGCCGCCGCGAAATATTTCGTATCCACCCCATTGCTTACTACAAACATCTGCACAGCTGAAAATATTCCGGTAAACTTTCCTTCGCCGATATACTTCCTAATCTGTCGGAATCCATCCATATAGGGATGCTGTTTATTCTTCAACTCTATATGGATCATTGGTAATCCGTTGATCAGGAGGGTCACATCAAATCTTCGGTCCCGTGCGGGCGCAGTACTGTTTTCATCCGTATCCAACGCCTGATACTGATTGATGACCTCATATACACTGCTGCCGCCTGCAATATGCTCATGGTTCATGACAACAAGGTGCAGTTTCTCCGTACCCCGCTGCACATGTACCATCACTTTTCCATTTTCACCGACAAGCCATTCCCCCGCTTTATAAAAAGACGAAAACTGCAACTGGTTCTTTACCTGATCAAACTCAGCATCGGACAGCGGCTCTCCATTCAATCGATCCTTATTATTCTGTTCCAGAATATACCGGAAGTTATTCCAGAGATCTGCTTCTGTTTTCAAATCCTGGCGATAATTCCACTGTGAGTCACCATATGCTAACTGATCAATCAATTTCTGCTCTATGAGAGCTTCTAACTCTGCCATGTTTTTCGTCTCCTTTACCGTTATCAGTCGTATTTTTATGTATTTGAAGTCTTTTTCAGTCAATTTTCCCTTCCGTTGGTGAAGAGTGATGAGGTGGTCGAGATTTGAAAAACACCTACCAATCATCTGCTGTTCCTCTGTTGTAGGAAGCGTAATTTTCAAGTCCGTCAACATATTCATAACAATGTAAGGGATGTTTCCAGTTCGTGCTTCTGCAGCTATTTTCTTAGGCAGTTGTCTCCCAATTTCAGAATATAGGTATCGCCTATCTGCCAAAAAATCGCTTAAAACATAGGTTCTTTGGTATGCATTAAACAAGCCATCTGCCAAATGCATATATCCTACAGTTGCTCCGTTTCCTGCTATAGTGATAGCAGGACCTTCAAAAGCTGCTATATCAATCTTATATTTCTGCACCCCAGAAGTATAAAAGTCATATTGCCCATTTTCAACCATTGCATTTGCATCAAGTTTACCTGTCACGATACTGCAGAACTCTCCCAACTTACGCTGTTCCCAAACGAAGTTCTTCAATCCAGTTAAAATGTTCGGCTTACACTGGTGAAGAGTGATGAGGTGATCGAGACTAAGGAAAAATCTCCCGATTTGTTCCTGCTCGACGTAGCTTTTCGGCATGAAAAGTATCGTGTCCTGGAGTGCGCTTTTGGATACCGATGTGACCTTAATACCCTGCATCAAAGGCCGAAGCTGATTGTGATACGCTGATGAGTTCATGAAATATCCCAAATACGCTGGAGCTAATTTTTCTCGCGGTCTACACGGAATAGTATGTAACCCAGCAAGTACGATTTCGCCTTGAACTTCAAGGATTTCCGTACATTTTCCAACTGTTTCATCTTCGGCTGTGTCAGCAATAACCACATCGCCACTTTGCAACCTTGATGATGAAAATTTCTGTACAATCTGGTTGTTGGCGATAAATGGCAATTCGGATACTTCACCCAAGCACTCTCCAAATTTGACAAGAATATCTCCATAATGAACATCGCGCCCAACGCCCGCTTCCTCAGTCAGCTCAGCTCTGGATAACGTATTATTCGAAAGCGTATCAAAGAATTCGGCGAACTTACGCTGTTCCCAATCTTCGGTAAATCCGTTAAATCTTATTCTTGGTTTTTTCATTCGGATCACCCCTCAATCATTTGAATATATTCATGTAATGACGCTGCAATCTTTTCATCATCACACACCAGATCATGAAGCAACGAAACAAAATCACTTTGAACAGACTCCAACTCGGCATCCGTCTGTTTCATCTCTGATAACAGATCACCCAAATCGATTTGCTCTTCTTCTTCAAAATTATCGACATAACGAGGGATATTCAAATTAAAATCATTCTTCTCCAGATCTTGAAAGCTGGCAAGGTAAGATTCTTTCTCTACCGTTTCACGCTTTTCATATAACTCGAGAACAGCATCGATATGCTCATCCGTCATCTCGTTTTGTTTCTTACCTTTATTGAATTTTTTCGATGCATCAATGAACAAAACATCCCGTCCGTCTCTATGTTTTTTCAACACAACAATACATGTCGGAATCGATGTGTTATAAAACAAGTTGGCCGGCAATCCGATGACAGCATAAATATTTCCGGATCGAAGCAGTTTTTCTCTGATTTTCCCTTCTGCGGCTCCGCGAAACAGAACGCCATGAGGTAATACAATCGCCATCGTTCCATTATTTTTTAGATGGTATAATCCGTGGAGCAGAAAAGCATAATCTGCTTTTGATTTCGGAGCAAGTACGCCGTAATCACTGAAACGCTCATCCTGCAGGAAGCCTGCTGCCGCGCTCCACTTAGCAGAATATGGCGGATTCATGAGAACCATATCAAATTCTGTTTCTTCTCCGGTCGGCCAGTCAGCGTCTAATGTATCTGCATTGCGCAAGTTTTGATTTTCCGGGGCTATCCCATGAAGAAACATATTCATTCTGGCAAGATTATAAGTAGAGGTGTTCAGTTCTTGCCCATAATATTTAATATTTCGCGGATCCGTACTATATTTTTTTGCATTCAGGAGCAGAGATCCAGAACCCATACAGGGATCGTATACAGATAAGCCCTTCTTACTCTCCTGCCCGGCAATGGCGATCCTCGTCAGAATTTTTGATACCGCTTGCGGTGTGTAGAATTCTCCCGCTTTTTTCCGGTTTCAGATGCAAATTGCCCAATCAGGTACTCATATGCATTTCCCAATATTTCTGCATCCGAATTCAACAGATCAGCTTTGTCAATTTCTTTTATAAGATGAGAAATCGTATCACTCTGCTTCTGGTCTCCTGCACCGAGACGATTGGAATAGAGATCAATATCTGTAAATAAATCCGCAAACAATGGATCACTCTGTTCGATATTATTAAATGCTTTCTGCAGTTGCTCCCTGTTAAAAGAATTATTTCTGGCCGCATCCGCAAAGCATGTATAGGTAAGATCCGGATCAATGACATAATGGCACGCTGAGTTGATTTCATCTTTCAGTTCTTCTGCGCTTTCATCCTCCAATGCCTCCCGATATGCATCCAATGCAACCTTTAAAGTCTCCGGTTTCTCATCGTAAATCAAATCATATACACGAATCAAAAATGAGTCCGAAAGGTATTTATAAAATACGATTCCCAACAAGTAATCCTTATACTCATTTGCATCCATCTTAGAACGCAGAATATCTGCCCCACTCCACAATACGCTGATTAAGTCTTTGCTATTCTCTTGCTCAGCCATTTTAATCGTCCTCCCATTCTCCCTTACTTATTATTTTCACTGTAAAAACGTTTCTATTATTAAAGCGAAAATACAATTACAATTATATCTTGAGCCTCTAATAAAGTCAATTTCACACTGTCACTTCTTACCGATACTGAACTGTACCTCACAGCCAATCACACAGCCAAAACCAGATCAGCCCTCCCAACATCAACAACCCAATCCCCGGCTGTGCTGCCATCATAATAATCATAAAAAACATGTAAATCAGCACACCGCAACCTGTGCCGCTGTTTTTCTTTCGCCCATGTCTAATATACTTGTCACCGACAGATAATTTGTAATCCACATAACAATCCATCGCATCATATTTCCCGTTTCTATTCCAATCGTTCATATTGCCCTCCATTCCGAAACTCTATCTTTTTCTCTTCCTCAATTCATGCACCAGTATTTCCACATAATCCATCAGATGCAAAGACATTGTCACTGTAAGCAGCGCATCAGCAATCCTTGCCCTTTTGCCAGTCCGTCCGGTCTGTTGTCTGACGCAAGCCGCCATCCCCAACAGTCCGATATGCCCGAGCTGTTGCAAGGTCATCCGATGATAGAAATGCTCCTCATCTGCCTTTTCCCTGGCCTTATCTCTTTTCAATGCAGATTTTTTCTCATCAAAATCACTTCCGACGGTACAATATTTCAGGCAATCCATCGCGGTATCCTCATCATACCCCTGCATCATGACATATTCGACCAGTCGCTCAGCCTCTTCTTGTGTGATGGATACTTCCCCCGGCTCCAAAACCGGATAATAATCCTGAATTATTCACGGCATAACAGCGGGAGCCGCTGAAAACCGCGTAGT
>JAJQCB010000078.1 GCA_021203005.1 Clostridiales bacterium
ACTCTGTTATATACCCGCTGTCAAGTGTGACATGTTTTTTGATGGTTGCTATAGTAGATCTGGATCATTGCATGAACACGCTTCTGATGGAGGACATTGAGCAATATGGGCGCAAAATTTATGAAAAGATATGAATCCTTCCGGAATTCGCTGCTTTCACTTTATTTCCGGAAATGCTTGTCATTTCCGGAAATTGTGTTATAGTAGAGAAGAACGTTATTCTCACGGAAGATGCATCGACCATTTACAGTTACATATCTTTCAGATCACAGAAGGAGGAAAGTGCTGACCGCGTGCGGCGGCAACTTTTGAGGAAAGCTGTGTTTTTCTTATGTCTATGTTTAGGAACTGTTAAAGAATTAATCTTTACAATTCCTTAGCCTGCCAGGGAGTTCGTTCACATATTTCCCCATACGCCACTGCGAAATGGATGGAATGCTCTGTCACGGGCAGTTTTTTCCATATGCTGTGGTAAATAAAATGCCGGGAGACAGGGGACGCATACCGCGCCGTTTTACCGGAAAAGAAGAGAAGCATGAAAAACAGTAACTCGTCAAAAACGCTATTTATGGTGGAGCTCGCCCTGATGATCGCGATCATCTTTATCATGGCCTTCACGCCGCTCGGCTACCTGAAGACGCCGGGGCTCTCGATCACCTTCCTGACCGTACCGGTCGCGGTCGGCGCGATTATCCTTGGGCCGAAGGCCGGTGCGATCTGCGGTCTTGCCTTCGGGATCACGAGCCTGATCCAGTGCTTTGGCCTGAGCGCCTTCGGGACAATGCTGCTCAGCATCAATCCGCTCGGCACTGCCTTCACCTGCATCGTGCCGCGCGTGCTGGAGGGCTGGCTCTGCGGTCTGATCTTTAAGGCGCTGCGCAAATTCATGAAAAATCCGGCTTACTTCATTGCTAGCCTTGCCTGCCCGCTGCTCAACACGCTGCTCTACATGTCGTCGCTGGTATTTTTCTTCTACAATACCGACTATATCCAGAGCTTTGTGAGCACGCTCGGCGTGACAAATCCGCTGGCTTTCGTCGTAGCTTTCGTCGGCGCGCAGGGTCTGATCGAGGCCATAGTCTGTTTCGCAATCGCGGGCATCGTGTCGCGCACGCTGGCGCTGGCGCTGAAACAAAGTTAAATCACACTGGTTGCCCGTATGAATTTTACCTGTGACAGAGTGGAGGTTCAGGCAGGAGTATTCGGAAGGAATGATAGAATCATGAAAAAGTATGACTTAATAAAAGAAATTCCCATCACCGGACTGGAGCGCCTGCGCATCGGAAACGCACAGGATCAGAAAGCAAAGACCGGCGTGACTGTTCTTCTTTTTGACGGTGGCGCCACTGTCGGCGTCGACATCAGCGGCGGCGGCCCGGCCTCCCGCGAGACGCCGCTCACCTCTCCGGTAACAGCGGATAATCCAATCAATGCGATTGTCCTTTCCGGTGGCTCGGCCTACGGACTCGCCGCATCGGACGGCGTGATGCGTTATCTGGAGGAACACGGAATCGGCTATGACACGGGCTTTGCGAAGGTACCGCTCGTCTGTCAGTCCTGCATCTACGACCTCGGTATCGGGAGCGCGACTGTGCGTCCGGATGCGAAGATGGGTTACGCGGCCTGTGTGGACGCGGAACAATATCCTTCCGGAGATCTTTCCGGAGGGGATGCCGACAGTTGCCAGAACAAAGGGCAAACGGGTCTCAGCGGCAGTCTCGGCGCAGGAACCGGCGCAACGGTCGGAAAAATCTGCGGGATGGAGCGCGCGACGAAGACCGGCCTCGGTGTCTGTGCGTTCTCACTGGGAGAACTGAAGATCGCGGCCGTCGTCGTGCTTAACGCGCTTGGGGACGTCTTCGACCCGGAGAGCGGGGACAAGATCGCCGGTCTTCGCTCTGCGGATGGCGAGGGCTTCGCCGATATCTGTGAGGAACTGTACCGTCTGGCGCAGCCCACGGATCTTTTCACCGGCAACACGACGATTGGAGCAATTGTCACAAATGGAAAATTCTCGAAGGCCGAGCTTACTAAAATCGCCTCGATGACACGCAATGCCTACGCCCGCTGCATCCGCCCGGTCGGGACGCTCGCGGACGGCGATACGATCTACGCGGCGTCTGTGGGAGACGTTCCGGCGGATATCAACGTGACCGGAACCTTCGCGGCGGAGGTCATGGCGGAGGCGATTCGGAGGGCAGCGTCCTGTATGCGGGATTTTGACAGCTCCGGTGTACAGACGCGCTGAGAATAACCGTACCTGTTTTCGGGAGAAAAGCCGGCAGCATCAGCCTTAGGGCTGTGCCTGCCGACTTTTGCGCACTTTATGCTCCACTCTTGCTATAATCTGATAAAGTCCAAACGCGATTACACAAAGGATAATCAGCGCGGCGATCAGATAGTTCAGCTTGAAGACCTGGCTCGCATAGATGATAAGGTATCCAAGTCCCTGTCTGGCGGCCAGAAATTCTCCGATGATCACGCCGACCAGGCAGAGTCCGATATTGACCTTCAGGATGCTGATGACCGCAGGCAGGCTCTCCGGAAAGACGACGCAGAGCAGTGTCTGAATCTGATTTCCACCGAGTGTGCGGATGAGACGGATTTTTTCGTCATCCGTTTCCCGGAAAGCCGTATAGACGCTGATGATGCTGCCGAACAGCGCGACCGACATGCCCGCGACGACGATTGTGCGCATGCCGGAGCCGAGCCAGACGATGAGCAGCGGCGCGAGCGCGGATTTCGGCAGGCTGTTCAGGACGACAAGCCAGGGGTCGAGAATCTCTGAGAGCGTCCGCGAGTACCACAGGAGCGTCGCGATGATCAGGCTGACTGCGGCTACCAGAACAAAGCTGACCAGAATCTCCACGAGCGTCACTCCGGTGTGTAGCAGCAGCGAGCCATCCTGCCACATGAGAAGAATCGTCTGCGCAATACGGCTGGGGCTGCTGAAAATGAACGAGTTGATGATATCGAGATCGGCGCACAGCTCCCACACGGCCAGAAACGTGAAAAAACACAGGAAACGGCAGAGCGCGACGAGACGGTGGTGTCTGTGATGTCTCCGCACATAGGCTTCCTGCAGCGTGATATTTTCAGGCTGGGTTTTCATCAGCGTTCAGCTCCTTCCATATCATATTGAAATAGTCCCGGAATTCGGACGCCTGCCTGCGCTCCATCGGTGTGAGCCGCGGCTCCGCGAAGCGAAGCGACAGCTCACGCCGGACACTCGCCGGCCGATGGCTGAGGATCAGGACGCGGTCCGCCGCGCTGATCGCCTCCGAAAGGTCGTGGGTCACCAGAATGGCAGTTTTATGCTCTTTTTTGATGATCTGACAGACATCATCGCATACATTCAGCCGGGTCTGGTAGTCCAGCGCCGAGAAAGGTTCGTCGAGCAGCAGAAGGCCGGGATCCGGGGCCAGTGTGCGGATCAAGGCGGCTCTCTGCCGCATACTGCCGGAAAGCTCCGAGGGCCTGGCGTCGCGGAATTCCCACAGGCCGTAATCCTTCATCATCTGCTCCGTGCGCGCGAGGTTTTCTTTCGTCATACGCTTCTGTATTTCCAGTCCGAGCGTCACGTTTTTCCAGATCGTTCTCCACTCAAACAGATGATCTTTCTGCAGTATATAACCGATTTTCCCTCGGTACTCTGAGGCCGGACGTCCCTGTATCGTGATTGTTCCGCTCTCCGGTTTTATGAGGGCCGCAAGCAGGGAGAGGAGCGTGGATTTGCCACAGCCACTGGGACCGACGAGCGCGAGAAATTCGCCCTTTTCCACTGAAAATGTAATATTCGACAAAGCCGGGGTTTCCCCGGACAGGCTGTGATAGGAATAGGAGATATGGCTTACATTGAGCAAAGGGGTCATAAATTATCGCTCCTGTCATTTTATTTACAGAATATGGAATTCTCGAAGGAGTTGTGCTTTGCAATAAGATTAGAGTTTGTTATGAGATCTGTCATATTTTTTACTTACAAATCATTGTATCAAAGCAGGTTTTCGTTTATAAAAGAAATAGAAACCGATTTGCGGACTATTGAAACGGAAGGAGAAGAACGGATGCATGCAATTGAAAAGATTCTTGCAAAAAACAGTGGTGTCACACAAGTGACAACGGTGGAGATCGTCACCGCAAAAATTGATTTTGCGGAAATCAACGACCTGTATCTTCAGACGGTGTATTCCTTTTATGAAATGGGAGGTGAGAAGGTATGGGACAACACCCGGGCGGCTTTTGTTTTTGACCATTATGCGCCGGCACCAGATATAAAAAGCGCCTCGAATCATGGCGAGATGCGGGAATTTGCGCAAAAGAACAATTTGAAATATCATTTTGACACAAACTGCGGAGTCTGTCATCAGGTGATGCCGGAAGCGGGTCTTATATATCCGGGCATGATCGTAGTGGCTACGGACAGCCATACGACAACGCATGGTGCATTTGGAGCTATGGGCACCGGCTGCGGGGCAACCGATATGGCTACGATTCTTATGACAGGGGAACTTTGGTTTCGTGTACCGGAGATCATTGAGGTGCGGCTCGAGGGAGAGACAGCAAAAGGGGTATATCCCAAAGATGTCATTCTGAGCGTGCTCGGTCAGATCAAGGCGGATGGTGCTGTATATAAAGCGATTGATTTTACCGGAAGTTATGTGGATCAGCTAAATGTGGCAGGGCGTATGGTAATCTGCAATATGGCAGTGGAAATGGGAGCGAAAACTGCATATATGCAGCCCAACGATGAGGTTCTCGATTATGTGTCAAAACGTGCTGTCCGACCCTATGAGGTTCAGCATACGGACAAGGATTTTGCTTATCAGCAGAGTTATGTATTTGATGTGTCAAAGCTTGAACCGCAGCTTGCATGTCCGCACAACGTGGACAATGTCCGTTCGCTCAAAGAGGTGATCAAAGACGGAGCGGTCAGACTCAACCAGGGCTATGTGGGAAGCTGCACCGGAGGTAGAGAGGAGGACATTGCTGCCGCAGCGCAGATTCTTCGCGGAAAACATATTCCTCCGTACACGAGACTTGTCATAGTTCCGGCGTCCTCGGAGGTTATGCTTTCCTGTATGGAAAAAGGATACATACAGGATCTGATGCTTGCGGGAGCCACGGTGACGACACCGGGCTGCGGCGCCTGCCTGGGAGCTCATGAGGGCATTATTGCGCCGGGCGAGGCCTGTATCAGCAGTACAAACCGTAATTTCCCCGGAAGAATGGGCTCCGTTGAAGCAGATATTTATCTGGCCAGTCCTGCAACGGTAGCTGCCAGTATTCTGAATGGATGTATTACGGATCCGAGAGACTATCTGTAGATCAGACAGAAAGGTGAGTGAGAAATAATGAAGTCAGAGATTACAGGAAAACTTATCACTGTTGGGAACAATATTGACACGGATCAGATCTACCCTGGCCGTTTTCTTGCCATTACGGATCCGAAAGAGATTGGCAGTCACTGCCTGTGCGGGGTGGATGAAAGTATTGCTTCCAACTTCCCACAGGGAGGCATTGTAGTTGCCGGAACGAATTTTGGTTGCGGCTCAAGTAGAGAGTATGCTCCTATAGCTCTTATCAACATGGGAGCATCTGCAGTAATCGCAGATTCATTTGCGCGGATATTCTTCAGGAATGCGATTAACCTGGGATTGCCGCTCATCGTGTGCAAAGGTCTGAGCAAGGAGGTACAGACAGGGCAAACCCTTTGTATTGACATTGCAAAGGGTGAAATCACAGTGATTGAAACCGGCAGAAAATACAGCTGTGAAAAGCTCGGAGATCAGGCGCTTAAGATCCTTGAAGCGGGAGGCATCAAGCCCTTAATGCGCCGACGTTTCGGTAAGGACAGCCTTTAAAGGAATCCCAGAGACTGAAAGGTAAAGGTGGTGCAGAAGAGCGTGAGCACAGAGACCAGCGTGGATACACAGACCAGCTGTCCAGCCAGATCTCCGTCCGCGCCCATGGTCACCGCCATGGGGTAAGAGGCTACTGCGGCAGGAGCGGAGAAGATGACCATCATCACACAAAGTTCCTGCCCGCGGAATCCCAGAAGTACGCTCAAACCCAGTATAATAACGGGAACGAGCAACATACGAAACACGATGTAGAAGGACAGGGGGCGTATATTGTGCTCCGCTTCGCCAATATCCAGGCTGACGCCAAGAGAGATAAAGGCAAGCGGCGTCGTCACGGAGGCAATGTCTTCTACTACGCCATAGATAAGCTCTGGTATGGTAAGGCCACTTATTTTGAACAGTAGTGCTGTCAGGGCGGCCAGAACCATTGGGTTTTTAAAGATGGAGAAAATGATCTTCCGAATGCCTGCCTGTCCGGAGCGGTTCATCTCTAGTATGACCACAGCAAAAGCATTTGTACAGGGAACGACGATAGTAGCCATCAGTGCTACCAGACCGGCGTTTCCTGTGCCGTATATGGATTCGCCTATGGCGAGCCCAAAAAGAATATAGTTTGTACGGACAATTGCCTGTCCGAGCGAAGCGGCTTTGTTGTGGTCGATTTTCATCTTTTTCAGAACGGCCAGACCGGAAAGAAAGAGAATGAAAAGGCCTGAAAGGGCAAAAATGATAATTCGGATACTGACCTGACGAAGATCATCCAGCTCGTATATATTTTTGAAGAGCAGCATGGGCATAAATAAAAAGAAAGATACCCGGTCTATTTTTTTCATGTCCGGACGATTGATCACACCAGCTTTTCGGATCAGTATGCCGACTGCCATGAGCAGCGCCATCGGAAATACCACTTTTAATGCAACAAAAAAACTACTGAACATCTTTTGTCTCCTTCTTCAGTCTGTATGTAACTCCCGGACGTCCCCCGGTACCATAATCAATCCTGCTTTCTGCCTGGCCGGTATCCACCAGATAATTGAGATAACGGCGCACAGTAACCTTTGAGAGTCCAACTTTCACAGACAGACTTTCACAGGTTTGCGGCTCGTTTCTGTTCTGGTTCAGTTGGTTATAAATATTTTCCATGGTTTTCGGGTTTAATCCCTTGGCCAGTCTGTTATAACCGAACTGATCCCGCGCATCATTGTGGAACAGCAGATCGATAGTATCCTGGTTGGCTGTCCCGTTCGAGCAGAGTAGCTGTTTATTCGAAATAAATTTGTTTACGGCCCGCTGAAATCTTTGGAAGGAAAAAGGCTTAATAAGATAGTCTACAATCCCAAGATTAAGGGCTTCGTCAATGGTATTTACCTCTGCGGCTGCGGTGATTACGATAACGGAGACGTTGATATTTTCTGAGCGCAGAGTGCGCAGAAAATCGATTCCATTCATTCCCGGCATATAGATATCCACGATGGCTAGGTCTACGGGATGATTACGCAGGTATTCAAGTGCCTGTTGTCCGCGGGAAAATATTCCGGCTTCTTCAAAATCACCAGAACGATGCAGATATTCAGCATTGATTTTACCCACCATAGGATCATCTTCTACTATGATAAAACGCATCATAAGACAACTCCCTCCTTAAATAACTATAGCTTATTTGATCGGCTAATGGAATTTTTTTACTTACAAAAGCCTTTGTATAATTTCTAATAATACCCATCTTTCTGCAAATCATGTATTGTATGATTTGTACATAGAATAATTTTGAGGGTAAGTTATTTTTGTACAAAATACTATCTGAGAAAGGAGATGAGCTGAAACATGGATTACTCAAAGGAGTCTTTGCGGCTTCATGGGGAATGGAAGGGAAAGATCGAAGTAATTTCCACCGTTCCGGTATCCACGAAGGACGATCTGTCGCTTGCGTATACGCCGGGAGTGGCTTCGCCATGTCTTGCCATTAAGGAAGACATTGAGAAAAGCTATGATCTGACGCGCCGTCATAATCTGTGCGCGGTCATCACGGACGGTTCTGCGGTTCTGGGTCTTGGCGATATCGGGCCGGAGGCTGGCATGCCGGTGATGGAAGGAAAGTGTGTACTTTTCAAAAGCTTTGGAAATGTGGATGCTTTTCCACTCTGTATCAAGACGAAGGATGTGGATGAATTTGTCAATGCGGTATACCTCATATCCGGTTCATTCGGCGGCATCAATCTGGAGGATATCTCGGCGCCGCGCTGTTTTGAAATCGAGTGCAAGCTGAAAGAGAAATGCGATATCCCGATTTTCCATGATGACCAGCACGGAACGGCCGTGATTACCCTTGCCGGCCTTACCAATGCCCTGAAAGTGGTGGGGAAGAAAAAGAAGGATGTCCGAATTGTGACTTCCGGAGCCGGGGCCGCGGCGATCGCGATCGTACGCCTGCTGTTGAGTGCGGGCTTCCGGGACGTAATCATGACAGACCGCACCGGCGCTATCTATGAGGGTCGTGAGAATCTGAATTCCGTCAAGGAGGAGATGGCAAAGGTCACAAATCTGGAAAAGAAAGCCGGAAAGCTGGCGTATGTCATCAAAGGAGCTGATATCTTTATCGGCGTTTCTGCACCCGGTACACTGACGAAGGAAATGGTGCAGACGATGAATAAAGACGCCATTGTCTTTGCCTGCGCGAACCCGACACCGGAGATTTTCCCGGACGAGGTGAAGGAGGGCGGAGCGCGTGTGGTCTCCACCGGACGCAGCGATTTTCCAAATCAGATCAACAACGTGTTGGCATTTCCGGGAATTTTCCGCGGAGCATTCGATGTGCGTGCCTCGGATATCAATGAAGAGATGAAGATAGCGGCATCGGAGGCGCTGGCAGGCCTGATCAGCGACGAGGAATTGAACGAGGATTATATCATTCCAGCGGCGTTTGACCCGCGGGTAGGCCCGGCCGTGGCAAAAGCGGTAGCGGAGGCTGCCCGGCGTTCCGGTGTGGCGAGAATTTAAAAACATTCAGGAGGGAATAAAATGAGTGATAAGAAAGAAGTCTACAAACTGTTTAACCTGCCGTGGCAATATTTTGCGGTTTTTGCTGTCGTTGTGCTGATAGCTACCTATATGGGCGTTCTTCCTATGGGAATGGCCGGCTGCTTTGCCTTTATGATTGTTCTGGGAACTATTCTTAACGAGATCGGTGATCACGTCCCGATTGTCAGGACTTATCTCGGCGGAGGAGCCATCGTGGTCATCTTCGGTTCCGCGCTTTTGAATTATTTTAATATTCTGCCGGCTCTGGTCGAGACACTTGAGGACGGAACCGCGGTATATGCCAATTTTGTACAGATGGATTTGGTTGGCAATATCACCACCTTCTTTTCAAAGACAGGTGCTTTCCTCGACTTTTATATTGCGGCACTGATCACCGGCTCGATTCTCGGTATGAACAGAAAGCTGCTTGTAAACGCAGCTGCGCGGTATTTCCCAGCTATTTTCGGCGGCCTTATTCTTTCCTTCGGTCTTTGCTCCATTCTCGGTGCTGTGACCGGATATGGCGTGGTAAAGGCGCTTCTGCTCATCGCGCTGCCGATCATGGGAGGAGGAATGGGAGCCGGCGCTACGCCGCTGTCCAAGATATTTGAGTCTTCCGGCGCCATGTCTGCCGCAGATGCGTTGTCTGTTATGACTCCGGCTGTCGCCATTGGAAATGCGATTTCGAAGGGGATAGCCCGTCTTGTGTACTAGATATTATCATCAAATAATATTAACGGTCAGGGAACTCTGATGCAGAAGGTGAATTTCGATCCGAAAGAGCTGGATATTAGCCCGGAAGTGCAGGCAAAGCGTGATAAGATTAACGTCACCAATCTGGGCGTCGGCCTGTTTGTGTCCTGTACTTTCTTCGCCTGGGGCTATATCTGCGCGAATATCTGGACGAAATTTGTCCCTTCGGTATCGATCCATGCCTATGCCTGGATGATCATCACGGTCGCAATCTACAAAGTGCTGAACGTGATTCCAGAGAATATCGAGATCTCCTGCTACCAGTGGTTCCAGTTCATTATGAAGAACCTGACGCCCACGCTGCTCGTTGGCATTGGCCTCTGCTATATGAATCTTGACACCGTGATTGAGAGCTTCTCGCTCATCTATCTGATTCTCTGCCTCGCGACCTGCCTCGGCGCGTTCTTTGGAGCGGCTATCGCTGGCAAGCTGGTAGGTTTCTACTTTGTAGAGTCCGGCATCACCGCCGGCCTTTGCATGGCGAATATGGGCGGAACCGGAGACGTGGCTGTGCTTTCTGCTGCGGATCGTATGGAGCTGATGCCTTTCGCGCAGATTTCTTCCCGATTGGGCGGCGCTATCATACTGATCCTGGGAAGTCTGATGCTGTCTCTTATGGCAGGAATGCTTTAAAAAATGTCAGATTGCATGAAATGTCAGGTGCCTGAATCGGAGTATCGTTTTAAAGCTCTGGAGATTCTCACTTTCCACATCCGGGATCTGAACGGTGAACGGAGGGTTCAGGCTCTTGGCGAAACAGTAGATTTTTCCATATGCAAAAGTTGTGCGCAAAAGAAGCTGGACGTGATCAGAAGGCCGGATCGTCGATCCTGCAGAAGCAGCATGGCTTTTGGAGGAGTCATTCTTCTGGGAATCATACTTTTTGCCGTCTTTTTTACAGACGGAGCAATTCGGCTCATGGGCCTCGCCTGCATGGCAGGCGGGGCCATGGGCCTCATGGATACGATTCGCCGGATGCGGGCCAAAAGTGCCAAGTATAAGCAGTTATCACCGGAGGAGGCGCTCAATCGTGCGGCTTGGGAATGCGCAATCGAAGCGGCTCCGAAGAAATCCGGGGAAAATGATCTTACCTATATGCCGGTCAATGAAAAAACGCTGAATTTCAAGAATGGAGATCTGATGGTACTTTATGACCTTCTTCCTGAAATTGCGGCGCAGGCATGGGACAAAATACGGGAGGTTTGATATGATCATTCAAAGAAATGCCGTTTCGGGAACAGAATCCCCCGGAGACCTGACTGTTCGTGTAGAACCGTCCGATGCTTTGCTGGATATTTATGTGCAGTCCAAAGTGGATTATTTGTTCCTCGATTCGATCAGGAAAGCTGTTAAAGATACAGCGGAAAGTCTGCAGGTTCATAACGCGACCATTATGATCAATGATTTTGGCGCCCTGGACTATGTAATCCGGGCCAGGGTTGAGACTGCCCTTCGAAGAGCGGGAGGTGGGAACTGATGAGAAGTTTACTTTTCGTACCCGGGAATAATCCGGGCATGCTGATTAACGTTGATCTTCTGGAAAGCGACGCGATCATTATAGACCTTGAAGATGCGGTTTCGCCCGATGAGAAAGACACTGCCAGAATCCTGGTCAGAAATGCACTGCGTTTTTTCCACTATAAGACGCCGATTGTAGTTCGTATAAACAGTCTTGATACGGATATGTGGATGCAGGATCTTGATGAGATTGTGAGCGAAAAACCGGATTATGTCCTTCTTCCGAAGTGTAATTGTCCGGCGGATATCGAGATTCTTGACCGGGCATTGGCCGAAAGAGAAGAGGCTGCAGGTCTTACTGTCGGTGAAATAAAGCTGATTGCGCTGATTGAGACAGCGGAAGGAGTAGTCAATGTGCGGCAGACTGCAAAAGCCGGTTTCCGACTCAGGGCGCTTGCTCTGGGTGCGGAGGATCTTACGGCGGATCTTCAGTGCCGGAGGACAGCTGAAGGAACCGAGATTCTGCTTGCCAGACAGGAGGTTGTATGTGCGGCACGCGCGGCAGGAATCGAGTGTATTGACACACTGTTTACGTCTGCGGATGATATCGAGGGTCTGCAGGCAGACACCCTGACCGCCAGAAGCCTGGGATTTAATGGAAAGCTTGCCATCAATCCGCGGCATATTTCGGTTATAAACAGGCTGTTTCTCCCTTCTGATGAGGAAGTGGCTTACGCCAGGGAAGTGGTAGCCGCGCTGGAAGAGGCGAAGCAAAACGGGAAAGGGGCGATTGCCCTTCACGGCAAGATGATAGATAAACCGATCGTCGCGAGAGCACAGCAGACTCTTGCACTTATCGGAGAGGAGGCGGTCATATGAGTAAACTCGTAAAAAATCTTGGTGAGGCTATCGAACTGAGTGGTCTCAGGGACGGAATGACCATATCCTTTCATCATCATATGCGAAACGGCGATTATGTGATGAATATGGTACTCGAGGAGATCGCGAAACGGGGAATCAAGGATCTGACAATCAACGCTTCTTCTGTGTTTGATATTCAGATGCCGCTTGTTGAACATATAAAAAACGGGGTTGTTACCGGACTTGAGACTGCTTATATCAGCCCTCAGATTGGCCGTGAACTTTCGAAGGGAATTCTTCCCAAGCCGATAGTCTTCCGTACACATGGGAGTCGTGCAGGAGATATTGTATCCGGCGCTTCCCGGATCGATGTCGCCTTTATAGCTGCACCTGCTGCTGATGACCGCGGCAACCTTTCCGGGAAATACGGAAAAAGCGCCTGCGGGAGTCTTGGATATACATTCGCTGACGCAGAACATGCAGTAAAGAGCATAGCAATCACGGACAATCTGATGCCATATCCGCTTGCTGACATCAGTATTCGGGAGACAAATATAGATTATGTGGTCGAGGCTGATTGCATTGGAGATCCGAGTGGCATTGTCTCGGGGGCGACCAGGCTTACCAGAAGCCCTGTGAGGCTGAAAATCGCCGATATGGCTGTAAAGTGTATTCAGGCATCGGGACTTCTCACAGACGGCTTTTCCCTGCTCACTGGAGCGGGAGGAATCAGTCTTGCTGTAGCGAAGGGACTGAAGGATATCATGTTGGAGAAACATATCGTCGGAAGTTACTCAACCGGAGGTATGACGAGTTATCTGGTGGATATGTTGGAAAATGGATGCTTCAGGGCGCTTGCAGACGTGCAGTGTTTTGACCTCGACTCCGTGAAATCGCTTTCGGAACATCCGGCTCATTTTGAAATTTCGGCTGAACAGTATGCCAGCCCGTCTGCGAAGAGCAGTTCACTCAATGATTTGTCGGTGGCTGTTCTTAGCGCAACAGAAATGGATCTGGATTTTAATGGTCGATTGTAAAATGAAGTTGAACACCTAAAAAATCCATAGCGATTGA
>JAJQCB010000301.1:0-10350 GCA_021203005.1 Clostridiales bacterium
CGCTCTACCTGTTCGTACTGAGGAGAAAAGACGAGGAAGATGATTGATCTATGTTTCGAATTACGATCTGTGACGACAGTAAAAAGTTTTCGGAAAGGCTCGCGGAGCAGATAAACCGCGTGATGGGTGAGCTGGGCGAGGAATATGAGCTGACCTGCTGCGCTGATATCTTTGCGCTGGACACGTATCTGCGCTCCAGCGCGGACGATCTTCTGTTTCTGGATATCCGTCTGGGCACCGACAACGGACTGAACTATGCCCGGAAGCTGCGCGCAAGGGGCAATGATATTCCGATCGTCTTCGTGACTTCGAATACGGAGTACGCGCTGGACGTGTACGATGTTTATCCTCTGACCTTTCTGGCGAAGCCGTTTCGACGTGAAGCCGTGCAGAAGGCGATCGTGCGCTGCCTGGCACTGAAAGAGAAGGATGAGGGAGAGGTGATCACGCTGAAAGAGCGCGACAGAGGGATGATGTCGGTGCGTCTCAATGAGATCTGCTATGTGGAATCCTGCCGTCATGGCGTCCGGCTTTGCTGCGGATCGAAGGGAGATTATTATTTCCGCGAAAATCTGCGGGAATTTCTTACCCTTTTGCCGCAGGACAGCTTTGTACAGTGTCAGCGGAGTTATATTGCAAATCTCAGGCGTGTCCGCAATATCAAAAACAGAACCCTGCTCTTTGATAACGGGGAAGAGGTGAGTGTCTCCCGGGCGCTGTACAGTGAGATAAAGGAACGGTTTGCACAGCTATGACTTTGAGAGAAAAGCTGAAAAAAGGAAACATAAGGCTTTTTCTGGTTTTGATTCTGGCTGCGTCGGCGATCATCCTGCTGATATTCCTGATGGGCCATGAGCGGATTCCCACAGACGGAGAGACTCTGAGTCTCAGCTGGGAAGAACTGCAGGTGTGGAACCGTAGCCAGTTTATCAGCGCTTTCTATTATTTTGTGTATCTGCTTTCCGCGGTAATTCTGGGCGGACATATCCTGCACGAGGAATATGAACTTCAGTGGTGTCTGCTGCTTCCGCATGCGCTCCTGGCCATGATCGGAAGTATGGGAGGCATCGGAGATATCTGGGCGATCAATGCGGACGGCTTCTATGCGCTGTCGGTGGTTCCGCTCTTTCTGTATGTGGCGCTTATGTTTCGCAGCTGTCAGAAGCTGGCTTTGCCGCCTGTTCTGATGTACAGCATGTGTTCTGCTGCCTGTCTGCTGCTTGAGTCGGCGCAGGTCAGTCAGGCAGCGGAGGATGTGGCCGAAATCATGTGTACTTGGATTTTTTTCGCGGTTCTGCTGATTCTGCTGCTTCTTGCGCATGTGGAGTCACACCGCAAAAACAGGGACGTGCAGCATTTTCTGAGGGTATTTTACCTGGTCTTCGCGACGTTCCTTCTTTGCGCCGGGTTTTCTCAGCTGTTCGGAAAGGGACAGAATTCAGCCAATCTCTTTTACAATTTCTGGAAGTATCTGCGATCCGGAGATCTGGACAGTCTGCGCATCTACTATGTACAGTGGCTGTTTACGGGCTGCATCATTTTCAGCGTGGTTCTGCAGTATGCCTTCCGGTGGCACAGGAAGTGGACGGAGCGCCAGCTCCTGACGATCCGGATGGAAAGCGCCCTGGAGTATGCAGAAAACGGCAGAAAGTACGTGGATGAGGTGCGTGAGATCCGGCACGACATGAGCCGACATTTGTCAACGCTTCATTTATATCTGCAGGAGGGACGCACGGAGGAAGCCGCGAGCTATCTGGAGGAACTGGAGGGACAGCTGGAAGCGTCGGCGTCGACCTTATACAGCGCCAATATTCTGGTCAATTATCTGGTTGAGAAATACGCGCGGCAGGCGGCTGAGCATCAGACCCGTTTTGCCAGTGATATCCGGATACCGGAGACGATCGGCGTGGCGGGTTCGGATCTGTGCAGTCTGACGGGAAATATTCTGGAAAACGCGGTGGAGGCCTGCGCCGCACAGCCGGACGGCGGGGACATCCGGCTGTCCATGCGCCTGGAAAATCACGTGCTCCGCGTCAGCTGTTCGAACTCTTTTGCCGGAGAACTGGAGGAGGGGCCGGATGGCTATCGCTCCACGAAGGAAGAACCTCTGCTTCATGGCTACGGTCTCCGGATCATCAGAAAAATATGCGATAACTACGGCGGAGCCCTGTCTGTCCGGACGGAGGGCAGGCGTTTTTACCTGAAAGCTGCGGTTCCGGAAATGCAGCAGGAGAGTCAGTGATGCGCTTTGATAAGAGAGTTTTTTCTTTCCTTCCCATGATTTTTATGATGTGTCTTATTTTTTGGTTTTCCAACTAGAGCAGCACCAATTCCGCCGGTCTCAGTTATCTGTTCAGCTTTATGATTGTGAGGTCGGCGGATGAGATACAGGGCGCGGACTGGGACGACGAGCAGGCCGAAGAGGTGATAGAGCGTATCCACCAGATAGTGCGCAAGATCGCCCATGTCGTCGAATATTTCCTGCTCACGCTGACGGTCCTGCTTCCTTTTTCTGTATATGGGCTGAGAAAATACTTTCCTCTGCCTGCGGTGGCGGTCTGCGTGCTGTACGCGGCTCTGGACGAGTGTCATCAGATCTTCGTAGCCGGGCGCGGCTCCTCTGTGCGCGACGTCGGCATCGACTGTATAGGCATTGCCATCGGCCTTGCGCTGTATTATGCGGTCCGTACAGTACACAGGGTCCGGCGTGCGACAGCATAAGGACGGCTCAGGATGCGCTGTATAGTAGAAAGTGCGTTTCGGGTAGATTCAGGTGCGTTTCGGGATAGGATTCTTGAAAAATAAAGGGATTATGGTTAAATAAAAGACATGAAGCAGCTGCGGCATTCAGGGAGCTGCGGCAGAAAAAACATTATCAAAGAAAAAGGAGACTGATTAACATGAAAAAGAGTAACGGTGGTTTCTCATTGATCGAGCTGATCGTTGTGATCGCGATCATGGCAATTCTGGCGGGTGTGTCGATTCCGACATATACAGCGTACATAGGGAGAGCGAATGATGCGGCGGCTCTTGAGGTGCTGAATGAGGTGAAGACGGCGGTTATCGCGGATGCTGCGGAGCAGGGCGAGACTGTTTCTCAAATAACTGTAACTTCTACAGGTACGGTTACAGCGTCGAACAGCACAACTGCGTTGACTCTCTCGGCTTACTCAGAGTTTGTGGAGAGTAGCACCACTGATATATCCACTATCTTAAGTAAATCAAAGAGCTATACCAGTGGCGCTACATGGACGAATGCCAGTGGGTGGAATTGATTTGCGTGAATTACAATAAGAAATCATAAAGTGATGAAATGCCTTGCCTTAGGGCAGGGCGTTTCTTTTGTGATAAACCCTGACAGGAGCTAGAGAATGAAGTCTTTCTTTTCCAACAAAAATAAATGGTGCTGGTATGGCTGTGCAGTTTTTTTGTATTTACTGGTCATTCTTGTAGTTCTGGCGTTGATGAAGATGGCTCCTTTTGGATCGGCCACGATTCTGGCGAGCGACCTGCGCGAACAATATTTTATCTTTCTGGCGGAATATCAGGAGAAATTGCAGAGTGCGAGTCTTAGTCTCTTTGACTGGAGTATTGGGAGTGGCTCGGACTTTTTGTTGCAGTTTGCCTATTACCTGAGCAGTCCGTGGAACCTGTTGCTCATGTTCTGTTCCCGTGAAGTGCTGGTATACTTGATTACTGTCCTGATCTTTGGCAGGATGATTTTGGGCGGGCTGATGTTTCTGTGGTACGTGGATCATGTGGGGTGGCGCAGGGACTGGATGGCACTCCTGCTGTCCTGCTGCTATGTGTTCTGCGGTTGGACCTGCGCATATTATTTTAACGTCATCTGGCTGGATGCATTCTGGCTGCTGCCTCTGTTGGCGGCGGGCATTCAGGATATGGCGGAGGAAGGACGCTGGAAGCGTTATGTGTTTGTCCTTGTTCTTGCTATCTGGTGCAACTACTATATGGGCTATATGCTTTGTTTGTTCTCGGCTCTCTGGTTTTGTTTTTGGAGTGCGCTGAAAAGGCTGCCGCGGAAGGATGTACTGCGGCGTATGGTAGGAATGGCCGCCGGAGGATTGGCTGCGATCGGCTGCTCAGCAATCCTGATCTTTCCGTCTCTTCTGGCGCAAAGCGATCGAATCGCCGAGGGGATGGAGAATGAAGGTGTCTTTCTCAATAGCCTGCCAACCGTTCTGGCACAGTTGCTGTCCTTCCACACTTTTGCGGTACTGGAATCGGACGCGCCGAATCTGGAGACGGGACTGTTGCCGATAGCCCTGCTGGTGTGCCTGTTTGTCTCAAGAAGGGTACAGCTCCGTGAAAAGTTGTTATGGGCAGGTTGCCTGTTCTTTTTCATCCTGAGTACGAATCTGGCTGTATTGAATCGAATTTGGCACGCATTTACGGTACCGGCCTCGTTCCCGTCACGCTTTACTTTCCTGTATTCTTTCGTCCTGCTGGCTGCGGTCGGTTGGTTCTGGCAGAGGATGGAGCGACCGAAGGCTGGGACCTGGCTTCTGTATGGCGTTGTGACGCTCTTGCTGACAGCTTGCGGCTACTTTGCCGGATATGGGATCGTGGCATTGGCGGAAAATATGATTTTCCCGTTGCTGCTCGGAATGGCACTGTTCGTATATTTCAGTGAAGAAGCTCTACGGTTGCATCGTCTCTCTGTTATTATGCTCACATTTCTGGTTCTCATAGAGGCGGGATGGAATCTCAATACGGCGATGAAAAACATGGGGATTCTGGTGGAATTGGATGAGATTCTGACGATTGTGGACGAGAGGGTAGAAGTCGCCAAAGATCTGGAGGATGGCTCTTTCTATCGTCTGGAAACAGAGGATCATTTTACACTCAATGATCCGGCACTGTTGGATCAGTCCGGTGTCAGCGTATTCTCTTCCGCAGTGAATACGAATCTCTTTACGGCGCTTAATGCTCTTGGACTGAACGCGTGGGGAAATAAGATCAAATACGAGGAGAGCAGTCCGATAGCGGACATGTTCTTGAGTCTACGTTATATTTTGGATGTGGAAGACGATTCTCGTGCGTTTCGCAGTGTGACCGAGACGGAAGATGGTCTTTTACTGGCAGAGAATGAGCTGTGGCTACCGCTCGGCTTTCGGGTATCCACAGACTTCGCCTCATTGGAAATAGAGACAAATCTTTTCGACATGCAAAATCGTATTGTACAGTATGCAGCAGGGGATGAGTCTCTGGAGGCCTGGCAGATTGCTGAAGAGGGAGACTGGGCTATCAAGGGGCTGGACGACTATGGGTTTGATGGAAATGGAACATTGCTTTATCAGGTGGAAACGGACAGCCTTCCAGAGGGTGATACTCTGGTTATTGAGACCGATAAACGGATTTATGTTCAACAGCCTGACGATATGCCCTATATAGAAAAAATCTTTACAACTACAGCCGCAGGGGAGCTGTATCTGTATGTCAATGAGCCTGATGACAATATGTATCATGTGTCCTGTGCGGAAGCAACAAGGGTATTTGATTCCGAGGACTGCGCGTCCATTGTCTATGTGGGCAATTTTGACGCGGGCGAGACCGTCACAGTTACGTTTTATCTTCCATCCGACAGCGAAGATGACATTCTGAGTGGCAGTATCTTTGTGAATGCCGCCACGCTGTCCGAGGACGATCTTCAGGCGGCCTACGACATCCTCTCTCAGGGCGTCATGGAGGATATCACCGTGGACGGTTCCTATGTGAGCGGCACAGTGCAGGTGGATGAGGGAGGAAGCCTGCTCTACACCAGCATTCCCTACTCGGAGGGCTGGACCGCGTATGTGGACGGTGAGGAGCAGGAGATCACGCCGCTGCTGTTCGGCGGTTTCTGCGGGCTGGGGCTGGAAGAGGGAGAGCATACGATTGAATTTCGCTATTTCACGCCGGGGCTGAAGGTCGGTGCGGCGGTGAGCGTCATTTCTGTATTCCTGACGGGACTTTTCTGTATTTATGACCGTGGCAGGAAGGGAAAGAGAAGACTTACGCGGACAGGGGAAGAGGAGAAGCAGGAGCAGTGTTATGAAGAAGCGGATATTGATTTTTCTGGCGACAGCCCTCGTCGCGGAGCTGGTGATCTTTAACTACCGGACGCTGGAGTCGCTGACATTTCAGGAGGCGGACTATGCGTCCGTGGAAGTGTCGGAGGGAGCAGAGTATGAGGACGGCGTTGTCACTTTTACGGAGAGCGAGGCTTATATCGACCTGACCGGTATCAGTGGGGAGGTGGACAATCTCTATTTGTACGCGAAACCGCTGCTGCCCCTTTCACGGGATCTGGCGGTCGATCTTTACGCGAAGGATGAGGGAAATGCGGACTGGTATCGCCTGAACGAATCGAACGCGATAGAGATCGCCTGGGCGAAGCCCGCGCAGCGTTATATTCGTGTCCATCTGTATGGCGAGGCGGAGAGTCTGCGCATCTGTTTCGAGGGAATGGAGGGACAGAAGCTCGAGATCTATGGCCTGCAGCTGAATCAGTTCTGCCCGCTGTATTTCTCTGTAGCCAGAGTGCTGGCGGTCTGGCTCATTCTGATCGCGCTGTGGGTATTTCGCTCCGGCTCCGGGCTCTACAGCCTGTCCTTATTCTCACAAAAGGGAGAGAAGTGCTGCGGCGCACTGCTCATCACGCAGGTCGTCCTGCTCACACTTTTTATCTTTCATGACCCTGTCTACAGCGTGTCGCCGTGGAGCTATGCGAACCAGTACCAGGAACTGGCGGAGGCGATTGCCGAAGGACATTTTTATGTGCTTGACGAGCCGGATGAGGCTCTGCAGGAGCTGGAAAATCCCTATGATCCATCTGCGAGAGCGCTGGCCGGTGTGGAATATGAATGGGATCATGTCTATTATGAGGGGAAATATTATGTATACTATGGCGTAGTTCCGGCGCTGCTCTTTTACCTTCCGTATTATCTGGCGACGGGGACGCATCTGCCAAATCTGGCGGCGGTGTATGTCTGTATGCTGTGGCTTGTCATGGGCGTTATGATGTTGCTGTACTGGACGGCGCAGCGATATTTTAAGGAGATCTGTGCGGGGTATTTCCTGTTGCTGGAGACGATGCTGCTGCTCGGCTGTGGCGTCATCATCATATGTGGCTATCCGGGGATGTATCTGTTGCCGATCGCATCGGGTCTGGCACTCAGTGTGTGGGGAATCGCACTCTGGCTGCGCTCCTGTATGGACGAGGAAGCGCCGATCAGGATTCGATATCTCCTGCCCGGCAGCGTCTGTCTGGCGTTGGTGGCGGGCTGCAGGCCGCAGATGCTGGTCGGGAGTTTTCTGGCGCTGTATCTTCTGTGGCCGGGAGTGCGCAGACTTAAGGATCAGCAAAGGAGCCGCGCTGTGCGCACTGTCGTCGCAGCGCTACTGCCCTATCTGCTCGTGGCGATTGGACTGATGTACTACAATTATGCGTGCTTTTCTTCGCCCTTTGACTTTGGTTCCGCCTACAATCTGACAACGAATGATATGACGCATCGCGGCCTCAATATGGACAGAGCGCTGCTGGGTGTCTTTATGAGCCTTTTCCAGCCGCCGGTCATTACGGCAAAATATCCGTTTCTTCGGGCGGTTCTGTGGGAGAACAGCTATTATGGCACGACGATCCACGAGTATCTGTACGGGGGACTTTTGTGGTTAAACCCGCTGCTTTGTTTCCTGCCGCTGCTGAGGAAGGCTGCGGACAGACTCAAAGAGAGAAAATTGTTTGGCCCGATTCTGTTTTCTCTGGCGATGGGCGCGACGGTACTGATTTTTGACGTGGAGATGTCAGCGATTCTGACGAGATATTTCTGTGATTTCGGATTTTATTTCGTATTTCCGGCAGTGTTGATTGTGATGAGTCTCCTGACGGATGCAAGCGCCATGAGGAGACGGGCAGCGGGTTTCGGATTGAGAGTGACTGCGCTTGGCATGACGGTCATAACCGGATTGTTTGCGCTCCTGTGCCTCAGCCAGACGATGTATCTGTAGCAGAAGTTATGAGACGTGTCAACGAGATCATCGTCCTGATCTTTTGAAGGACGATACCGGGTGCTTATCCATGATTGAGAGGAGTATGATGGCAAGTAAAATTTCTCTGATTGTTCCCCGTTATAATGAGCAGGAGTCGCTTCCGATTTTCTATCTGGAGGCGGGTAAAGTCGTGAAGGAGCTCGGCTGCGACTATGAGTTTATCTTTGTGAATGACGGATCGAGGGATGATACGCTTTCTGTGATGAAGCAGCTGGCCGAATGGGATGAGCATGTCACCTGGATTTCCTTTTCGTGGAATTTCGGGAAGGAAGCGGCCATGTATGCCGGCTTCTGCAATGCCGATGGCGATTATGTCGCGGTCATGGACGCGGATATGCAGGATCCGCCCTCGCTTCTTCCGGAGATGCTTCATCTGCTGGAAAGCGGAGAATATGACAGCGTCGCGGCGCGGAGAGTAAACCGGAAAGGGGAATCGCCGGTTCGAAGCTGGTTTGCCAGAAGGTTTTACCGGCTGATCAACGCCATCTCGGACGCGGACATCATGGACGGAGCCAGAGACTTTCGCCTGATGAAAAGGGAGATGGTCGAGGCGATCATCGAAATGTCAGAATACAACCGTTTTTCAAAAGGAATTTTCGGATGGATCGGATTCCGCACCTGCTGGTATCCCTATGAGAATGTGGAGCGCGTTGCCGGTGAGACGAAGTGGAGCTTCTGGAAATTATGTAAATACGCGATCGAGGGGATTATTAATTTTTCGCAGGCGCCTCTGGATCTTGCGTCCTGGGGCGGGATCGGGATGACCTTTGTCGCGTTTCTTTTTCTGATTGTGATCGTTGTCCGCAGGCTTGTATTCGGGGATCCGGTAGCAGGCTGGGCGTCCACCATATGCGTCATTATTTTTATCGGAGGCGTGCAGCTTTTCTATCTGGGAATTATGGGGCAGTACATCGCGAAGACCTACATGGAAACAAAGCAACGGCCGCATTATATTATCGCTGAGACAAACTGGGACGGTGTGAAAAAAGTGTGGTGAGGAATACGAATGAGAGTGGCAGTCTGCGACGACCGGACAGAGACACTGACAGAATTGAAAATGATTCTGTCAGAAATTCCAACAGTAAAAAAGATACATATGTATTCAGATATGGACAACCTTTTTGGAATGCTGGAGGTGGGGGAACAGTATGACGTGGTATTGCTGGATATTGACTGGAAAAGGCGGGAAACAGGGGTTGATTTCGCGGAAAGACTGTATGAGACGTGTCCATACACCAATATTATTTATATGACTGCCTACATGTCAGAGTATGTGGAGGACATTTTTCTGAAGCGCGCCAACCTGAGCGGATTTCTGACAAAACCGGTCAGAAAGGAAGCGCTGGAGCGCAATCTTGAGAAAATTTTAAAGCATGAAAAGGAGACGGATGGGAAGCTTCTGGTACGCTATCAGAGAAGCAGTATCGTGATTCCGCAGAAGGACATTCTGTATCTGGAGAGTCAGCTACACAAAACCTTGATTACGTTGAAGCATAAAGAGTATTTATGTAACGATCAGCTGGAGACTCTGAAAAAATTTCTGGACAGTTCATTTTTGAACTGCCATAAGAGTTACGTGGTAAATATGGAGCATATTGTAGAATTCAGAGGACATGAAATCGTCATGGACGATGACCGTTGTATACCAGTCAGCAGGGCGAGGTACGAGCAGTCCAGGGAATGCTTTTTTTCTTATATGTCCCGTCTGCTTTGAAAAATGTCCGGGAGGAACAGGAAATGCTTGTGCTGGTTTTGATTATTGTTAAATTTGCATATGACTGGGTGTTGCTTCAGATCTGCATGACGAAAATGCTCGGACGACGCTATTCTCTGGCAGTGACGACGGCGGGCTCCGCTGCGGTGTGGGCGATACAGTGCGCCTGTAAGATACCAGTCTTGCTGTATGCCGACGATTATGTCCATGAAGTGATGATACTGACGTATGTACAGTTTCTGTTTCTGTTGATTTATCTGGCGGTATTTTATCGCTCGATGCTGGGGCAGAAGCTGCTCGCGCTGCTTCTTACCAGTATTACATCGACGATCATGGAGTTCCCCGCGAACGGTATTGCATCATTGATCGGAATGGCGGGCGGCAGACAGCTGGAAATGGGTTCCGCTTTTTCTGTCGCGGGAATCCTGATCCATGTCCCGCTGACAGCGGTTGCCTATTACGCTTCCGTTGTATTGTACAGAATGCTGGGGAGGATTCGCTGGAGCAGAAGCGGGCGGTGGCTTCTCTGTCTGCTCCTTCCGGTCAGTCAGCTCTGTCTGCTGTATTTTTATTCAGAAGAATACATG
>JAJQCB010000301.1:10360-12737 GCA_021203005.1 Clostridiales bacterium
TGTGTAGAATGGAAACGGTTCCATTTGTGACTTTACTGGGATTCGTGGTGGCAGTGGCGGCGGATTCCTGGATGGTCTATGTGTTCAACCAGGCCTGGAGGCGGGAGAAAGTGGAAACAGAGCTCCGACTGCAGAAGCATTTGTATGAGATGGAGCGGCTGCGTTACGAGAGACTGGAGGAAAATCGGAAGGAGACGGACAGGATACGCCACGATTACCAGAATTACAGTCTGATGCTGCGGGAGCTTCTCGAAGAGAAGCGGGCGGACGGCGCTTAGGAGGAGTGATGATTGTGAAAAAAGAAAATCTGTTTTTTCTGCTGATTCCCGTAAGCCAGGTTCTGATCCTTTCAGGAAGCATTTTGCAACGGCATCCGCTGAATTTCTGGGGCTATGCGGGGATTCTTCTGAGTGTCATCTCGGACGGTATACTGCTTTTTCTACTGTTCTGGAGCGGTGAAAGAGAACGTCTGCAAAAGGAGCTCGAGAAAATTTCCCAGGCTCAGGAGATAGAACGCCTCCGGAATGAGACGCTCGAAACAAATCAGGAAAAATTACTGGAGATGCAGCGCGGTTTTGAGGAAGAACTGTCCATGATACGCGTATATATCGATCAGGGTGAACGTCGAACAGCGGAGGAGAAGCTGGAACAGTTTCAGCATGAGCTCGACAGCACGAGACCGGCGTCCTGGTGTCAGAACCGGATCGTCAACGCGATCATGAGCGAAAAGGAGAAAACATGCACGTCGCTGGGAATAGAGCTTTGCGCGAACCTGATGGTTCCGCGGACGCTGAAACTGGAGGAGTTTCACCTGTGCAGTCTTTTTTTCAACCTGCTTGACAACGCCATAGAGGCGGTGCAGAATCTGGAGGAGAACAGGCGCAGGATTGAGGTGGATGCGGGCATCCGTGGAAAGTATCTGTTTATAAAAGTGAGAAATCCAAGCGAGGAAAGCCACGCGCACCGAAAGAGACGCCGTGGCAGAGGCTATGGAACGCAGATACTCGAGGATCTGGCACGGCGCTATGAAGGAAGCTTCGTGACGTCCTATGATGGAAGGTATTTTCAGTCGGCACTGTCGGTAAAGGCGCTGTAAAAGAGAAGGAATAAAGGGATAAAAGAAGAAAAAGAGAGAGAAACGGCTTCGGCGGTCGTTTCCCTCTCTTTTTGTATATTCTGCGTCGGAGCAGAATGCCATTTATGCAAAAAAGATGTCTAATTCTGTAGAAATACGGAAATCGGGGAGTGGGAATGCTAAAATTTAAATCAGGGCTTAATTCTACGAAAGAATTACGATATTGAAAACCTGGTAAGGAGCTTGTAATGTTAGTTACCCTGATATGCGAGAACAGATTATATGGAGTTTTGCTTCCGGAGAAGGTTCGCGGACAGTACTGGCTGGAAGATAAAGAGAAGGAGATTCAGAGCTCCGGAAGAAGGCTTCTCGGTATTGAGGCGGAAAATGGCATATGGAAGATAACAGCCGGGAAGAAAATAAAGCTCTACAATCCGGGTGATACAGACCAGGTTTCCTGCCTGGTTCTTGAGATCGGAAAGATGTACATGGTACAGCTGGCGGATGGACGCCAGGGATATATTTTTACAGAGCCCTATACGCGGGATCGCTGTACATTCAGGAAATACTGGATGCGGAAGAGCATGACTGTGAATATCGGAAGCGGTGAGAATAACCAGATCATGATTGCGAGTCCCTATGTATCATCGATTCACGCCCAGCTTGTTTTTTCCGGAACGGATTGGGTCATTCATGACTGCCACAGTACGAATGGAATATATATTGATGAGAAGCGGGTGCGGCAGAGCGCCAGGCTTCATCCGGGAAATGTCCTCTACATTATGGGCGTGAAGATTGTACTGGGCGACCGTTTTCTGGCTATCAACAATCCAGATGGGATTGTCAGTTTTCAGTCAGAGGTTTTGCGAGAATACAGGTCTGCTGAAGTGGTGGAGTATGAGCCTCCAGATGAGATCACCACGCCGATCTACTATCGGTCGCCCGGTTTTCGCCGCGAGATTACCGCGTTGGAGTTGAAAATTGATCCGCCGACCATGCCTCAGAGACCGGATGAAACGCCTCTGGCTCTGTCTCTGGCGCCATCGCTCGTTATGGGCGTTGCGTCCTTTTCTTCGGGACTTATCACTGTTTCTACGACGCTCAGCAGTGGGGGAAGCATCGTGAAAGTGCTCCCAACGCTTCTGATGTCTCTGTCCATGCTGGCAGGCATGGTACTGTTCCCCTTTATTATCCGTAGAGGAGACAGAAAGAGAAAAGTTATAAGAGAGCAGGAGAGACGGGAAAAATACGGTCGATTGTAAAATGAAGTTGAACACCTAAAAAATCCATAGCGATTGAATC
>JAJQCB010000104.1:0-6945 GCA_021203005.1 Clostridiales bacterium
AAGATCCTTACTGGCTGTAAGGTATCTAACCCATAAATACATTGTAGTAGGAAAGCAGATTCTTTTTGTAAAAAGGTGAAAATGCATCAGATAAAAGCAAATAAAGTATTGAAAAAACAGGGAAAATACAGTAGAATACATTTTGGCTAAAAATGTTAAAAATTAGACAATCTAAGGAGGCAAACACGAATGGCAGAAAACATTGCGTTAGAGCGCATCGAAAAACTGCTGGATGAGGGCAGTTTCGTGGAATTGGGCGCTTATGTGTCGGCTCGCATCACAGATTTTTCCGTGAAGAATCAGTCAGAGCCGTCCGATGGCGTTATTACCGGCTATGGACAGATTGAGGGGACTCCCGTTTTCGTCTACAGCCAGAACTGTGACGTGTTGAACGGTACGATCGGAGAGATGCACGCAAAGAAAATCGCGGATTTATATGACAAGGCGATGCGGAGCGGAGCGCCGGTAATCGGGCTGATTGACTGCGGCGGTTTCCGTCTGCAGGAGTCGGTGGACGCATTGGAGAGCTTTTCTACAGTTCTCTCGCAGCAGATGGCCTGTGCCGGAGAGCTGCTGATGGTCAGCGGCGTGTTTGGAGTCTGTGCTGGCGGAATGACGATGGTTCCGGCACTCAGTGATTTTACTTATATGGTAAAGGATGCTGATATGTTTGTGAACGCACCGCATGCGGTGACGGATGACAAGCAGATCGCGCTTTCCTATGACGCGGCGGCTTATCAGAGCGAGGTGTCCGGACAGGCGGAAGTGCTGGAGACCGAGGACGAGGTGATCGCAAAGATCCGCGCGCTGGTGCGGATGGTGGAAGATGAGGAGTACGGCTCCTGCGATCAGGCTGAGCTGAACCGCTATGTGGCTTCCGGCTGTACCGCGAACAATGCGGACGCCAGGGCACTGCTTCGCGAGTGTGCAGATAACTTTGATTTTATGGAGATACGCCCGACTTACTACCCGGAGATGGTGACCGGATTCCTGAAGCTGAACGGCATTCTTGTCGGCGCGGTGGGGAATGCGCAGGCATTATATGATGAGAACTGCGAGATGGTAAAAGAGTTTCCGAAGGGATTGACGGCCGGCGGCTGTGAGAAAGCGGCGGAGTTTATCGAGTTCTGTGACAGAGCGGAGATTCCGGTACTGACTGTTTCCGCGGCGGACGGGTTTGCCGCGGTGGCGGAGACAGAGAAGAGTCTTCCGAAAGCACTGGCCCGGATGATGAGCGCTATGGCTGATCTGGGTGAGGCGAAGGTGAACCTGATTATCGGAGACACTTATGGCAGTGCGTTTGTGGCGATGAATACGAAGCCAATCTGGTCCGGTTCTGCGATGACTTTTGCCTGGGACGGCGTGAAAGTCGGCATGATGCAGGCGGAAAAAGCAGCGAATATCCTTTTTGCCAAAGATGAGGCGAAAGAGAAGCAGGCGGCGGCTTATGAGGCTAATCAGAATTCCGTGTGGTCCGCGGCGGCTCACGGCGTCGTTGACAATGTCATTGACCCGAAGGATACAAGAAAGCATTTGATCATGGCATTTTCCATGCTGTAAAGTCAGAAGGAGAGATGAAATGAAGAGAGCAAAGAGTTTATTGTTCGGTCTGCTTTCCGGCATCGCGGCTTTTCTGGCTCCGCTTCCCGTTTATGCGGCGGAGGAGACCATGGCTGAGAAGATGACGACAGCGGTATACAATACGATCCTCGGCATCGGCACCGTGTTTATCATGCTGGTTCTGATTGCCGTGATCATCTATTGTTTCCGCTTTATCCCGTCGATTCTGGAGCGTTTTTCGAAAAAGAACGAACCGCAGGCAGAACAGGCTGAGGTAAAAAAACCTGTGTCGAAACCGGCGCCGGCGCCCGCGGCAGCGGCAGTTCCGGTACAGACGGACGATACCGAACTGATCGCGGTGATTGCGGCGGCAATCGCGGCCAGCGAGCAGATACCGCTGGATGGTTTTATTGTAAGGACAATCAAGAAAAGAGTGTAGGATTGTGTTTAAGGTAAAAGAAAAGGAGGATTTCTGATATGAAGAGTTATACAATTACAGTAAACGGCAGCGTTTATGATGTAACAGTGGAAGAGAATACAAACGGCGCGGCTGCTCCGGCAGTGTCTGCACCGATTCCGAAGAAAGCGCCGACCCCGGCGGCACCTGCTCCGGCAGCACCGGCGGCGTCCGCGTCCGCAGGCAGCGTTACAATTCCGGCAGGAGCGGCAGGCAAGGTCGTCGATATTGTGGCGGCTCCCGGCGATGCCCTCTCCAAGGGTGATCCTGTCGTTGTCCTGGAGATTATGAAGATGGAGACGCCGGTTGTCGCACCTCAGGACGGCACGCTGGCAAGCATAGATGTTACGAAGGGGCAGGCTGTTGCGGCAGGCGAAGTTTTAGCTACGATGAACTAGGAGGTAACTATGTCTAATATTGCAGAGACAGTAGGCAACTTTCTTGGTCAGACCGCTTTCTCCAATCTTTATTGGGGAAATTATGTCATGATCATTGTTGCCTGTGTATTCTTATATCTGGCGATTAAAAAAGGTTATGAGCCGCTGCTCCTTGTACCGATCGCGTTCGGTATGCTGCTGGTGAATATCTATCCGGATATCATGCTGGCGGCGGAGGACGCAGAGAACGGTGTCGGCGGTCTGCTGCATTACTTTTATCTGTTAGATGAGTGGTCTATTCTGCCGTCCCTGATTTTTATGGGTGTAGGTGCGATGACGGACTTCCGTCCTCTGATTGCAAATCCGATCAGTTTCCTGCTGGGTGCGGCGGCGCAGATTGGTATCTTCAGCGCTTATTTCCTTGCAATTCTGATGGGATTTGACGGTTCCGCTGCGGCGGCGATTTCCATTATCGGCGGAGCGGACGGACCGACGTCGATATTCCTGGCCGGAAAGCTGGGGCAGACGGACCTGATGGGACCCATTGCGGTGGCGGCATATACGTATATGTCACTGGTTCCCATTATTCAGCCGCCGATTATGAAACTGTTTACGACGAAAGAAGAGCGAGCCATCAAGATGGGACAGCTGAGGGAAGTATCTAAGCTGGAGGCAATTTTATTCCCTATCATCGTCACCATCGTGGTCTGTCTGATTCTGCCGACAACGGCTCCGCTCGTCGGTATGCTGATGCTCGGCAATCTGTTCCGGGAGTGCGGCGTGACAAAGCAGCTGTCGGAGACAGCGTCCAACGCACTGATGTATATCGTGGTTATTCTCCTCGGCACATCCGTGGGAGCATCCACCAGTGCACAGAATTTCCTGAAAGTGACAACCATCAAGATTGTTGTACTTGGCGTGATCGCGTTTGCCTTCGGTACCGCTGCAGGCGTGCTGTTCGGAAAGCTGCTTTGCAAGATCACCCACGGCAAGATCAACCCGCTGATCGGCTCCGCCGGCGTGTCCGCCGTACCGATGGCGGCCCGCGTGTCCCAGAAGGTGGGTGCGGAGGAGGATCCGACCAACTTCCTGCTGATGCATGCGATGGGACCGAATGTGGCCGGCGTTATCGGAACTGCGGTTGCGGCCGGTGTGTTTATGGCTGTGTTTGGGGTGTAGGGTTTGGTTGTTACTTTATAGAACGAAAAATTATAACGGGTTTCCATCGCAGACACGGCAGAGATTTTCTACCTTTCCTCGCCGCCTATTGTTTGCCGTCTGCGCAAACTCGCATGCAGGCATGCTCAGACTAGTGCTTCGACGGCAAACGCTATGCTCGGAAAGCTGACGAAAATCTGCCTAAGGTCTGCTTATGGAAACAGCCATATAATTTTTCGTTTGCCTAAATATTCGTAAATAATAGGATTTGCAGAAAGGAAAGATATGATTATGGGAAAAAAACCTCTTAAAATAACAGAGACTGCCCTCCGTGACGCCCATCAGTCCCTGATGGCGACCCGTCTGACGACGGAACAGATGCTCCCGATTGTTGATAAGATGGACAAAGTCGGGTATCACGCGGTTGAGTGCTGGGGCGGTGCTACGTTTGACGCGTCCATGCGTTTCCTGAAAGAAGACCCGTGGGAGCGTCTCAGAAAGTTCCGCGACGGTTTTAAAAATACAAAGCTGCAGATGTTGTTCCGCGGTCAGAACATTCTGGGTTATAACCACTATGCGGATGATGTGGTGGAGTATTTTGTTCAGAAGTCTATTGCCAACGGCATCGATATCGTTCGTATTTTTGACTGTCTGAATGACCTGCGCAACTTAAAAACCTGCGTCGATGCATGTAAAAAGGAAAAAGGCCATTCCCAGATTGCACTGTCCTACACGTTGGGAGAGGCTTACACACTGGAGTACTGGGTGGATATCGCGAAGCGCATTGAGGATATGGGTGCGGATTCCATCTGCATCAAGGATATGGCAGGTCTTCTGGTTCCCTACGAGGCGCAGCGTCTGGTCGGAGCGTTGAAAGAGAACGTCAGCCTTCCGATTGAGCTGCACACCCATTATACGAGCGGCGTGGCTTCCATGAGCTGCTTAAAGGCCGTGGAGGCTGGATGCGACATTATTGATACGGCGATTTCCCCGCTGGCACTCGGCACCTCCCAGCCTGCGACAGAGGTTATGGTGGAGACCTTCCGCGGCACAGAGTATGATACCGGCCTGGATCAGAATCTTCTGGCTGAGATTGCCGAATACTTTGCACCGATCCGCGAGGAGGCGCTCGCGAGCGGGCTCTTGAGCACAAAGGTGCTGGGCGTGAATATCAACACGCTTCGCTACCAGGTGCCCGGCGGTATGCTTTCCAACATGGTTTCCCAGCTGAAAGAGCAGAATGCCGAGGATAAGTTTGACGAAGTGCTTCAGGAGATTCCCCGCGTCCGCAAGGATCTGGGTGAGCCGCCGCTGGTTACTCCGTCCAGCCAGATTGTCGGCACACAGGCCGTGCTGAATGTCCTGATGGGTGAGCGCTACAAAGTGGCGACCAAGGAGACAAAAGGAATCCTGCTCGGTCAGTACGGTCAGACCGTGAAGCCGTTCAACCCGGAAGTGGTAGAAAAAGTGCTGGGCGATGACGCGAAGAATGCAATCACCTGCCGCCCGGCCGACCTCATCGAGCCGCAGCTTCCAAAGCTGGAGGAAGAGATGAAAGAATGGAAGCAGCAGGACGAGGATGTACTCTCCTATGCGCTGTTCCCGAAGCAGGCGATCGACTTCTTTAAGTTCCGCGCAGCGCAGCAGAGCGGTGTGGATCCGGAGGTTGCGGATACCGAAAATGGGGCGTATCCGGTGTAGAAAATAAATGAAATCAAATTATTGTGCGGACCAGATGCGCTTATCAGGTGATCTGGTCCGTATATATTTCCTTTTTTCGAAACGGAGAGAAGCCCATTGATAATTTTCCCGGCGTCGGCTATAATAACGTCGCATATTAAATCAGCCGAACACTGTTGCATTAACTTGGCAGAAAGGAAATTTTACCATGTACGATAAAGTGACACAGAAAGATATTGAGCGCATGGAGGAAGAAATCGAGCACCGGAAGCTGGTGATCCGCAAGGAAGCGCTGGAGGCGGTGAAGGAAGCCCGCGCCCAGGGAGATCTGAGCGAAAATTTTGAATACAAGGCGGCAAAACAGTACAAAAATGAGAATGAGAAGCGCATCCGCTATCTGGAAAAAATGGTCCGGACAGCAGTGGTCATCTCCGAGGAGTCCAAAAGCGATGAGGTTGGCATGAACAATAAGGTCGTCCTCTATTTTGAGGAGGACGACGAGGAGGAAGAGTACACGGTTGTCACCACAGTCCGCGCCAATTCCATGAGAGGGTGGATTTCCAACGAGTCGCCTCTGGGCAAGTCCATTCTCGGGCATAAGGCCGGCGACCGGGTATATGTGAAGATCAATGACCGGGCCGGGTATTATGTGACGATCCGATCAATTGAAAATACGGAGGATGACGGGTCGATCGGGTTGAGGAAATATTGAAAACTTGTTACGTCCATAAAACATTTTGAGCGCTCGGGGGAGATTTCTTTATTGATTTCAATGGCTATGTTGATAATGTGTATTAGAAAGAGAATTGGAATAATTTTGAAAATGGTAAGTGCAGCGGAGTCAATAATGCTCCGCTGCTTTTCCTTTGCATGTAGAAATATATTGTGCTGCTACTGCCTGTCATCATATGATTTCATCAAAAGCGTTGAGAATAAAACCCATAAAGGGTATAATGTATTTACTATATGGATATTAAAAATGGGTTTAAGTGGTTGACAAAAATCGAATCGAGGATGGTTAGCAGGGTGAAAGTGGATGTGGGGATGAAAATTAGTCAGTTTTCGAGTCAGTTTTTGTATCACAAATATACTGACAATCTCTGGAAAACAGATTATAATGAATGCAGTTAAAAAAGCAAACTGATATGTTTTCGAGCGGTGCAAGGTAACCATATCCAGGACTGTGACGATAAATGTGAAATAGGAAACAAAACATGTTTGATACAAATAGTAACGATGCAGGCATTGATGAATGAAATACGGGAGGGAGATTATGAAAGGAAAAATGATGAAGAAACTGATGATGGCAATGCTGTGTTTCGCATTGCTTATAAGCAATTTGTTCCCGACAGGAATAGTAGCAGCATATGCAGAAAGTTCTGACGATAGTACTGTAATCGCATATTCCGGGACAGACGGTGATCTGGATTGGAGCATTACGGAGGATGGATTGCTGACGATAACCGGGACAGGGGATTATACTGGGTATAGTAGAACTAATAGAACGCCGGAATGGGCTATATCTTATAGTAGTATAATTACCAGTGCTGTCGTGAATGTCAGTGGGATCACCGATACCAGCTTGATGTTTAATGGGTGTTCTGCTTTGGAGGAAATAGATTTAAGCGGACTGGATACCTCAGAAGTGACAGATATGAACAATATGTTTTGTAATTGTTATAGCCTGACAAATCTGGATGTAAGTGGATTTGA
>JAJQCB010000104.1:7045-12719 GCA_021203005.1 Clostridiales bacterium
ACAATATGTTTTGTAATTGTTATAGCCTGACAAATCTGGATGTAAGTGGATTTGACACTTCGAATGTTACCAGTATGAAAAGAATGTTTTATAATTCTTATAATTGTAGTAGCCTGACAAATCTGGATGTAAGTGGATTTGATACTTCGAGTGTTACTGATATGAGTTATATGTTTTATGCTTGTGGCAGCCTGACAAATCTGGATGTAAGTGGATTTAACACTTCAAATGTTATCGATATGAGCGGTATGTTTGGCGGTTGTTATAGCCTGACAAATCTGGATGTAAGTGGATTTGATACTTCGAATGTTACCAGTATGAAAAGCATGTTTGAAATGTGTACAGATCTAACGAGCTTGGATGTGAGCGGATTCGATACCTCGAGCGTGACAGAAATGGGCAGTATGTTTGCGTTTATTTACAATAACCTGACAAGTCTGGATGTAAGTAGCTTTGACACAAGTAATGTAACAGATATGTCGAGCATGTTTTATTACTGCAGTGTGACGAGCCTCGATTTAAGTGGTTTTGACACAAGTAATGTAACAGATATGTCGTACATGTTTCGTGGTTGCGATAGCTTAACGAGCCTTGATTTAAGTAGTTTTGATACAAGCAGTGTAACCAGTATAGGATATATGTTAACTGATTACACGGATGAACTGAATTGGGTCAAAATTCCTGCTTATTTTATAAGTGATATTGATTTACCGTTATCATATGATGACGACTATTGGCTGGATGGAAACGGGGAAGTCTGCACAGTAATTGCAGGTGGTCTTACTACGTCCATGAAATATTCAAGAAAAAGCTATCTGGATGCCAACCCGGATGATACTTCTGACGAGGGATACACCATCACAGTCATGGCAAACAGCAGTAACTGCTCGACAGAAATAGGGGATGATCTGCTCCTAAGCTTTGTCTTATTTGAAGACGGGGAGGCATTGGAACTCAATAACGTTATTTATGAATTTACATGGGACAATGCATCTGATACAAGTGATGTATATACATATACCGGAGAGGTTTATATAGACAGCACTGAATATGATGAATATTGGCTGAACAGACGGTATTATCAATTTAATGCGAATGCTGTTGGTGAGGCTACATTGAATGTAACGGCGAAAGTGGTCGATTTGACGGCAGAAGCGGGCTACAGTGAGGTACTTTCGTTTTCCATACCGGTAAGTGTCTACGAGGATGAAAAGGTATGTTTTGATGAAATTTCGGTATTGTATACGGATTCGGATGGAACAGAGACCAATTATTTGGGGGAGGTCAATATTGATAATTTTACCTGGAGCTACGAAGCCGATAGAAGCTGCTCTGTCAGTTTTGATGCATATAATGCTGCCAATTTCTACGGAGCGGTCTGTGTATATGACGCAAATGATGAGCTGACGGATACCGTTATTATTAAGAAGTTCGAATCATATGCAACCAAATGGCTTAGTTATAATTCCGAGGAGGGAATCACGTCAGATCTTTGGGATAAGTTAAGCTACAGTCTGATTAATATAGCCTCTTATATAAGCGGAAACGTAAACAAGTATAACTGGTACCGGGCAGAAGAGAGCGCGGAGAAAACAGAGATATCCGTGACCGTTCCGGAAGGTGGGTATATCACGATTTCAACATCCATGGAAGATCCGGTGGTGTGGTTGTATAATACAGGAGCTCTTACGCTTGAGTTATACAATTTTGCAAGTGGTATTTCCATAAACGCAGATGTAAAGGAACAAGTGGCGGAAGAAATTGTGGATAAAGCAATTGAAAAGGTCGGGTTTGACTATATATCGAAATTTACCAAAAAGTTATTAGAGAAGTTTGCAGAGGAAGGGCTTACAAGTTCACTGGAAGATGCGTACGTTATATTGGATGCAAACAGTTATCTGATGGAATGCCTGGCGATGGATGAGGAAGAATATGCGGAAATGTATTCGGAGATTGCGTTGTCTACAGGATTAAGTGTAATCTCGGGCGTGAGTGTGGATTCGATTCTTGATATTTGTGGGCTATCTGCTGTTAAGACAGCAATAAAGACGCTTTCGACTGCTTATAAAAGTGGGAACCTTATAGAGTTCTTCGCAAATTATGCGCTTAATACGACAGATTCTTCATCGGGCATGAATCTGCTATACTATGTACCCGAAACGAATGAAATGACGGAGGTTGATGTCACTGACAACTGCACGGTTGAGCTGGAATATACCAGTGCCGTTTATACTGGCAAAAGCTTATGCCCGGATGTTACGGTAAAGAGCGGTTCCACTATTTTGACTGAAAGTACGGATTATAACGTATCCTACAGTAATAATATTAATGCCGGGACGGCTACGGTTACTGTAACAGGAATCGGCAATTATTCTGGCACAACCTCAAAAACATTCACCATAACAAAGGCCAGCCAGACAGTTACCGCTTCTGCCGGAGCTTCCAGTATCTATGCAGGGAAAACAACCACAGTCACCGGAAAGGGGACAGGAACCATCACCTATAGTTCCTCTGATACATCTATTGCCACAGTAAGCAGCGCAGGTAAAGTTACCGGAAAGAAGCCTGGCACGGTAAAGATTACGGTAAAAGCGGCAGGTAACAGCAATTATAGCTCTGCCACAAAGACAGTTTCTATCACAGTCAAGCTTGCCAGCCCCACGGTCAGCTCAGTGGTGCAGTTCGGCTCGAATGTGACCGTGAAATGGGGGAAAGTGACTGGCGCGGGCGGATATTATGTCTATCGTAGCACAAGCAGCGGCAGTGGATATTCTAAGGTTGCTACCATAACCAATGGCAGCACTGTATCATGGAAAGACACGGCGTCCAAGGCCAATGGGAAGACATACTATTATAAGGTGTATGCCTATAACGGCAGCACGAAAAGCGCGGTTTCTTCTTATAAGAGCATCAAATACATGAAAGGCACGGTTTCAAGCCTGACAAACAAATCGGCCGGGATTACAGTGAAATGGTCAAAGGTCAGCGGGGCAACCGGATACTATGTGTATCGCAAAGCCAGCGGCGCAAGCAGTTATACTAAGGTCAAAACAATCACCAGCGGTTCTACAGTCAGTTATATAGATACGGCTGTGAAGAGCAAGAACGGAACGACGTACATCTATTATGTGCAGCCATATAACAGTACTTCGAAAGGAGCATATGCGACTAAAAAGACAGTTCGGCTGACAGGTGCATCACTTCTTTCTGTTAAAAACAGCGCAGCAAAAAAAATGACGGTGATGTGGTCTAAGAAATCTGGAGTTAGTGGATACCAGATTCAGTATTCCACCAGCAGCAGCTTTTCCAGCGGGAATAAAACAGTGACGGTATCCGGGGCTTCTGCAACTAGCAAAGTGATTAGTTCACTTACAAAAAAGAAAACGTATTATGTGCGGATTCGCACCTATAAAACAGTTTCCGGCACAAAATATTACTCCGCGTGGAGCAGTACAAAGAAAGTAAAAATTTCAAAATAGTCTCTATCGGAAAACTATTATCTCCCCCATCTTTGAAAATGGGGGAGAGTTTTAAGGTGCGCCTGGCGGCGCATGTTTCTGACTGGTGCAAGGGAGATTTATTGAGAACAGGAAAGCCGTTGCAAACACAGCGGCTTTCCAAGATTTAGTCTTGTTTAAATTTCTGTTTCCATTTATACTGAATTATAATTATTAAAAGAGAAAGAATTTTATGTGGCTATTGCCATTTTCCATCGTAAAATGAGTGTCGCGAGGATAGAAAACTGTTATAATAAGAAAGATACAGCAGAGTTTATTATCAATTCGGTAGAAGCTTATTTAAGAACTCATAATGATGCTGATTCATGATTGTTTTTGCATTGTACAATAAAAAGAAGGAGTGATGCAGAATGCAGGAGAAAATCAGAAATGCAATTCTTACTATGGTAAATGATTATCCGCTGACGAAAGTTATTTTGTTTGGATCAAGGGCAGATGGTTCAAACAAAACAGACAGTGATATTGATTTAATTATGGAATTTTCCACTCCTGTTTCTCTTATAACTCTATCTGAAATAAAATACAGGCTGCAGGATATGCTGGGGCTTGATGTAGATGTTTTACATGGTCCCATCCGGGAAACAGATATGATTGAAGTGGATAAGGAGATTGAAATATATGCAGCGTAGAGATCGTATTATAATTCAAAAAGTGATTTCAGAAATAAATATAGGACAGGAAATGCTCGGTGATATATCTTTACAGGATTTTCTTAAAGATGAAAAACTAAAGAGAGCAGTGGCGATGACGGTAATTAATATTGGAGAATTGGTAAAAAATATTACGCAGGAAACCAGACAGAAATATTCGTATATTCCCTGGAGAGCGATAGCTGGAATGCGTGATATGACTGCACATAAATATCAAACTCTCAGAATGGAGGATGTGTATCAAACTGCGAAAGAAGATTTCCCGGCATTATTAGATCAGCTCAATCAGATAAACGAATCATCCTGAACAGGTGTCACTTCAGAAGATTTCAAATTGACCTATCCGTTCAAAATTGACCTATTTTTTTCGTAAAAATTCGAAAGATGTTCCTGCGGCGGATTGCTCCGGGAATGAGAAAATGACTCATTCAGATTTTATGCGGAAATGCCGCACCCGCATATTTCCTCATTTTTTTTGTCAGAAAAGAACCCTCGGCAGATCTCTCTGTCGAGGGTTTTTAAAACAGGGCTACCAGGATTCGAACCTGGAAATGACGGAGTCAGAGTCCGTGAGATTATGGCCAAAAAGTCCAGTGTTTTCAAGGGTTTCCGGATGTGGAGTGGTGGAAATTGACCTATGAATTGACCTATCGCTTTAAAATTGCGGAAAGTTGTCTGCTATGTTCACAGGATTTTAATACTGTTGAAAAGTAGGGAGCTGGATGGGGAAATGAATATTATATAGTGTGATTTCAATGCCGACCATCTGCGGGTTAATATGCATAGCGGATGATCGGCATTCTTTGGCTGCTGATGTGCTTGCATAGAGTATACGGACAGGAAAAATTGTGATAGAATATTTTCATAAATATCAATGGCAAATGGAACACGCCTATTTATTATGGTTTCCATTTGCCAGCAAGCAGAGGAGGGATTATTTTGGTGTGGATTGCAGACCGAATAGGAAATAAATACAAGGAGTGGAAAGAAGGTGATAGTATTTTTATTTCAGCCCAAACTGGATCGGGGAAAACGTATTTTGTATTAAATGTGCTGTTGCCATATTATGCAAAACAGAACAAAAGAATTTTGTACTTGGTGAATCGATGGCCGTTAAAAAAGCAGCTACTTGAGAAAGAACTCAGGTATAAACCGCAGATTGAAAAGCAGTGTATTGTTTTAACAACATATTAGGAAATAGAAATAAAACTTTGCTGGTATCTCAATCATATGAGAACAGAGGCTACTATTAATCACTTTTTTACTCCTGATGTCATGCGAAATGTTTTAGAGGAGTATTTGGGTTTTGATTGTGTTGTATGTGACGAAGCGCACTATTTTTTGAGTGATTCGACTTTTAATAATAGGACATGGATTTCTTATGCATGGGTAATGATGTTGTTTAAGAATAAAGTGATGATTTTTATATCTGCAACCATTAAGGATGTGACTGATTATATAAAAAATGATATAAGTGAATATAGCTTTGACAAGACTCCTTGGTAC
>JAJQCB010000035.1 GCA_021203005.1 Clostridiales bacterium
CGGCCAGCCTCTTTGACGACGAGTCCAACATGGTCCGTCTGGACATGAGCGAGTACATGGAGAAGTATTCTGTGTCGCGGCTGATCGGAGCGCCTCCCGGATATGTGGGTTACGATGAAGGCGGGCAGCTCACGGAGGCAGTCCGCAGAAAACCGTACTCTGTCGTACTCTTCGATGAGGTGGAGAAAGCGCACCCGGATGTCTTCAACGTGCTTCTGCAGGTGTTGGACGACGGGCGGATCACGGATTCCCAGGGACGCACGGTAGATTTTAAAAATACAATCATTATCATGACGTCGAACCTCGGTTCCACACATTTGCTGGAGGGGATTGATGCGAACGGTGAGATCAGTCCTGAGGCAGAGGAACCGGTGATGGAAGAGCTGCGCGCCAGCTTCCGTCCGGAGTTTTTAAATCGTCTGGATGAGATTATCCTCTTTAAGCCGCTGACCAAGGACAACATCGGAAATATCATTCATCTGCTGATGAACGAGTTGAACGACCGTCTGAGAGATCGGGAGATTTCCGTGGAACTGACGCCGGAGGCGGAGAGCTTCATTGTAGAGCACGGCTACGATCCGGTGTACGGCGCACGGCCGCTGAAGCGTTTCCTTCAGAAGCATGTGGAGACGCTATCCGCGAAGCTGATACTGGCTGACCGGGTCCGGGCGGAGGATACGATCCTCATTGATGTGGAAGGAGATCATCTGACCGCCGGGGTGAAATAGGAAAGTGAAAAAAATTGTATAAAAAGAAAGAACTGCTTTACTATGGTAAAGCAGTTCTGTTTTTCTACAGCTTACATATGATATCAGTAAGGTTGAGTTTTCCAATTTTATCATAGTTTGAAAGTGATTTGGAGAAAACTGTATTTGGCAGATCTTGTGCTTTTCATTTTTATCTGCGGATTGGTATTTTATGGATGGTTGTATAAGGACGATTCGTCAGAAAGGTCTGACACAGGAAAAGATGATGAAATAGCGGTATTAAAAAATGATCCGGTTGTCACGGAATCAAAAATGATCGCGCTGACATTTGACGACGGTCCGGATCCTGACTACACGCCATTGCTGCTGGAGGGGCTTCGTGAGCGCGGCGTACAGGCTACTTTTTTCCTTTTGGGGCAGCAGGTTGCATTGTATCCGGAAATCGTAGAGGAAATATACGCGGACAGTCACGAGATTGGCATTCATGCCTGGGAACATGTCAATCTGACCTCGCTGTCAGAGACAGAAGCCTGTGAGCAGATTCAGAGCACAGGAGATCTGATCTATGATGTGACCTACGAGTGGCCGACTTTTGTGCGTCCTCCATATGGGAACTGGCCATCGGCGCTCGACGACAATTTTTGTCTGATTACTGTTCTGTGGGATATCGATCCTCTCGATTGGGCGACGGGGGACGCCTCATTGGTCGTGCAGAGAATTACGGAAAACGTAGAAGAATTTGATGTGATTCTGCTGCACGATGCTACGGAGTCCAGCGTGCAGGCGGCGCTACAGGTGATTGATCTGCTCTCGCAGGAGGGATATGAATTTGTGACGGTGGAAGAACTGATTTTTCCCTAAATTATAAAATGATACAGGTAACCATGAATTTTATAATATAAAATGCTTGCATAGCGTCAGAATTTCGGCTATTATTTAAATATATTACAAAACAGCCGAAAAATGGAGCACCTATGAAGTATATTAAAAGAAATCTGGAAGATGTCGTTATGCAGACGACGAAAGAGTATCCGATTGTTCTTATCACAGGGCCGAGGCAGGTAGGTAAGACAACCATGCTGCAAAAGCTGATGGAAGGGACGAAACGGAGTTATGTAACACTGGATGATCTGAACGAGAGAAGTCTGGCAAAAACGGATCCTGAATTGTTTCTTCAACTGCATAAACCGCCGGTCTTGATTGATGAGGTGCAGTATGCACCGGAGTTGTTTCCTTATATAAAAATCTACGTGGACCGGACGCATGCGCAGGGAGAGTTCTGGTTGACGGGGTCTCAGGTGTTCGGTTTGATGCGAGGTGTACAGGAATCCCTTGCGGGGAGAGTGGCGGTGTTGTCTCTGACATCTTTGTCTCAATCAGAGATTTACGGAGGGCAGGCGGCGCCGTTTCAGGTGGATCTGGAAGCGTTGATTGAGAGAGAAACCGGCAGGGAAAAAGCAGATGTAAGCGCCATTTTTAACCGGATCTATGAGGGTTCCATGCCTGCTCTGGCAAGCGGAGCAGTCAGCAATCATTCCATATTTTACAATAGTTATCTGAATACGTATATAGAACGGGATGTAAGGGAACTGTCAGACGCTATTGACTCTCTGAAATTCCTGCGCTTTATGACGGCAGCAGCGGCACGCAGCGGTCAAATAATAAATGTAGCTGATATTGCCAGAGATGCGGAGATTAGTCAGATACAGGCCAGAGACTGGCTGAATACTCTGGAGACTCTGGGGATTATTTTTTACCTGCATCCGTATTCTAATAATATGTTGAAACGTCTGGTCAAAAAACCTAAACTGTATTTCTATGATATGGGACTGGTTTGCCATTTGACAAAGTGGACCAGTGCGGAGACTTTGGAGAGCGGCGCGATGAACGGCGCATTTCTGGAAAGTTATGTTGTGTCTGAGATCAGGAAGTCATATCTGGGCTGCGGAGTAGAACCTTATATGTATTACTATCGTGATAAGGATGCGAAAGAGATAGATCTGGTGCTGGAACATGACGGTGTGCTGAATCCGATTGAAATTAAAAAGTCATCGAATCCGGGGACAGAGTTAGTAAAGGTGTTTCGGCTGCTGGACAGATCTTCTACCCCCCGGTCAAAGGGGGCAGTAATCTGCATGAAACCTGATATTGGCGCGATTGACAGGGATAACTATATCGTTCCTGTCTGGTTAGTTTAAGTGATAGAAAATCTGATTGTTACTCCTGCGCCTCATACGCGGCGCGCACCGCTTTGGAGAGCTGGTCGGGACATGAGGTCGACTTAAATCCGCAGCGGATTCCGGCCAGCGTGGATTCTACTTCGTCCACGGTGCGCCCGGCCACCAGGCGGGAGACACCCTGCAGGTTGCCGTTGCAGCCGCCGGTAAATTTTACATTCTTTACAATGTTGCCGTCCAGTTCCACTTCGATCTGTGTGGAACAGGTTCCTCTGGTTTTGTATGTGTAGCTCATTTGTATTCCTCCTTTGGCTTAGTATCATACATGTTTTTGTGAAAGCGGTCAAGCCCTGACCTCTTTCCGGTATTCCCCCGGTGTCCGTCCGAAGCGCTCTTTGAAAAGCCTGTTAAAGTAAGAAACATTCCGGAATCCGTTCTCCAGCGCGATATCCATGACGGGCAGGCTGGTCTCTTCCAGCGCGGTTGCTGCCATGGAGAGTCGGTAGCGGTTGATGTACTCCACACATGTGGTGCCGGTATGTTTGCGGAAAAAATTCATCAGGTAGGTCTCGCTGAAATGGCAGACGTCCGCCAGATCGTGTATGGAGAGCGGTTCTCTGAAGTGATTCTGGATATATATCAGTATTTCCTTCAGTTTTTCCTCCGCATGCAGGCTCCCGGTGTCGCGCTCCGCTTTTTCGATATATCCATTGCAGTAAAGTTCTGATAGCAGTTCCGTGAGGCGCGCTTTTGTGCGAAGCTCATAGGCCGTGTCTTTCCCGTTAAATTCCCGGCATGCTTCGAGAAACAGGCGCCGGATTTCATCATAGCCCGGTTGCCCGGGAGTAAGGATGGGGATGAAACGGTATTTCCCGGTCAGGAGAGGATTCAGGTATTTTACCGTGCAGGCGTCCGGCGTCAGGCATCCCAGAAAGTTCAGATGGAAAACCAGGCTGTGAGAGGTCATGCTATTTCCGCCTCTTTCCGCAGCGCCGTGGAGCGCCTGGGGAGAGAGGAGGAGCAGATCTCCCTCCCGGACTGTGGTTGTGTGAAAATTAATGCTGTAATTGGCACTGCCTTTTTCGATATAGGTGATCTCAACTTCTTCGTGCCAGTGGAGAGAAAAATAGCGAAAATCCTCCGGTATCCGGCAGCAATAGTAACTCACGGGAAGCATGGTGTCCCCGTGGGCGGCCTTTTCTCTGAAATCCGATGGTTGTTTCTTCATAATATCGTTTCCCCTGTTGTCTGCTGAAAACTGTACTGTAACTATAGTGCCATAATTGCCGGTGAAATTCAAGAAAAGGGACAGCATAATTCTTAGTATTGTGTTAGAAATAAGTAGTATTTTACAAGAAACGGGGGCTGTTTTATGTTATATTTTCATTATCGGATATAAATGCTTTAAAGTTCCGGGTGTGATGCCTGCAGCATTCTCGTGAATTTTAAGGTGAAGAGTTTATTATTTTTCAGGAGGGAAAAGAGATGCCAAAATGGTTAAAGGATGCAGTGTTTTATGAAATTTACCCCCAGTCGTTTTACGACACGAACCGGGACGGAATCGGAGATTTCAACGGTATCATCGAGAAACTGGATTATATCAAGGGACTGGGCTGCAATGCTCTGTGGATCAATCCCTGTTTTGATTCCCCGTTTAAGGACGCCGGTTACGATGTGAGAGACTATAAGAAGGTGGCGCCGCGCTACGGGACGAACAATGATCTGTACCGCCTGTTCGGTGAGGCGCACAAAAAGGGAATCCGCGTGCTGCTGGATCTGGTTCCGGGACACACTTCGGAGGAGCATCCGTGGTTCCTGGAGAGTCAGAAAGCAGAGAAAAACGAGTTTTCCAACCGTTATATCTGGACAAACTTCTGCTTTGAACCTGCAAAGGGTTACGCGTACATCGGCGGTGAATGTGAACGGAATGGCACTTATTTACTGAACTTTTTTAAGTGCCAGCCGGCATTAAACTATGGGTTCTTAAACTGTGAGGAGGAGTGGCAGCTTCCGCTGGATCACCCGGACTGCATCGCGACACGGGAGGCGATGAAGGACGTCATGCGCTTCTGGCTGGATCACGGCTGCGATGGGTTCCGCGTGGATATGGCGCCTTCCCTGGTGAAAAATGACGATGAGGTGAAATCCGGCACTTCCGCAATCTGGCGGAATGTCAGGGAGATGCTGGATGCGGAATATCCCGAGGCGGCCATGGTCGCCGAGTGGGGGAATCCGCAATTGTCGCTGAAGGCAGGGTTCCACATGGATTTTTACCTGAATGACCCGCGTCCGGAGAATGGATATTGCTCTTTGATGCGCGATTACGGCATGCCGGAGAGATTAAATGCAAAGGACAACAGCTTTTTTAAGAAAGACGCGCATGGGGATATCACCCGCTTCCTGAATCAGTATCTGCCGGCTTATGAAGCGACAAAGGGAGATGGGTACTACTGTCTGATCACCTGCAATCATGATACGGTTCGTCCGAAGTATAACCTGTCGGATGAGGAACTGAAGATCGCTTACGCTTTCATTTTTACTATGCCGGGTGTTCCGTTCCTGTACTACGGGGATGAAATCGGCATGCGCTATCAGGAGATCCCGACAAAGGAGGGCGGCTATTTCCGTACCGGCGCCCGCACACCGATGCAGTGGACGAATGGGAAAAATGCAGGATTTTCTGAGGGAGAGGCGGATGCGCTGTATCTTCCGGTCGACCCGGCGGCGGATGCGCCGAGCGTGGAGTCGCAGGAGGCGGATGCGGACTCCCTGCTTCATACCGTGAGAGAATTGCTGGCGCTGCGTCATGCAGAGGAGGATCTGCAGGCAGACGCAGAGTTTGAAGCGGTGTATGCAGAGAGCGGCAAGCTTCCGTTTGTGTACCGCAGAGGCGGTCTCCTGCTTGCACTTAATCCGTCAGAGGAAAGCGTGAGCGCACCGGTTGACGCAGCGGGGCGGAGAGAGATTTTCGCCATTGGAAGCGGCAAGGCGGAGAATGGGGCGATTACGCTGGAAGCACAGTCGTTCCTGGTGCTCAAATAAGCGCAAAAATCATTTTGCTCCTAATGTGAGTTGGAGCTGCCTGAAAAACTGAGCGGCCCGATGGTTGTCCATCGGGCCGTTGCTGTATTCACAGGCGCTTACAATGTTGGAAGTCCAAGCTATTTCCTCTTCGAACCGCCGGTGGCGATTGCAAGAATCGCTACGACAAACTGGACGAGGATAAGGATTACAATCAGACCGAAGCTTGCCGAGGACGTCTCATAATAGTATCCCTGCAGTTCGCTGCACAGTGCGCTGACGAGCAGATAGGGAAAAATCTGGATGATTGTCAGAATCAGGGACAGTACGCTGCTTTTGCGTCCTTTCAATGCCAGATTGAGCAGCGCGATAATCAGACCGATTACGAGCGGTGCGGTAACCGCCACGATAAACGCTACTCTCTGAGCGCCGGCATAATCCGCGATGTTCACAAACGAGAGGATTCCCCGGCCGGTGAGCTTTTCCGGGAGGTCAGTGTTGAGACCCAGAGCACTTGCCAGATCGCTCATCTCGCTGATTGCCGCATTTATAGTGGCAAAGGGCAGGATAAAGAAAAACAGCACGTGCAGCAGTCCTGCTATCGCCAGTATGGTTTTAAAGATGTTTCGTTTCATTTTCATATACTCCTTTCTCTCATTGCTGTGTCTGCTGTTTCAAAAATCCTGTTTAACTTACTACATATTTTTTTTGCGGGCAATAATGTGAATTTTTACAATCGATTTTCCGGAATAAAATGTAAATATTAACCTTATTGATAATGTGAGAAAAAGTGAATATAATGTGTTTATATTTAAGAAGGGAGATTGTGCTATGAATATAAGAGGGGAGGGATTTGTTTGAAAAAACAATCATCTATTATGGTCTGGCTGATGCTCGCGGCTGTCTGTGCCGGGCTTTTGCCGGATATGGCGGAGCAGGTAATTGAAACTTTGACGGGAAATGATCTTTCCGGCGTTCTCTCATTTGCAGTCAGCTTTGCTGCGGGATGCCTGGGCCTCATTTTTTTCCTGCAGGCGGTTTATCTTTGCTTTGGGAAACGGACGGCGGACGGCGCCGGGAAGCCAGATAAGATATCTTACCTATTGGGATGCTTTCCGTGCATCCTGATTTATCTGGTGTTTCTGTATCTTTGTGACCACACGATACCGGTTCTGGCGGTGGGTTATGCGACCATGACTTTTTTATTTACCGTGATCATCATCGTGGCTGTCGTGCTTTTGCTGGTTCTGTCCGGTCTGGGTTTTTTCTGCTGGATGAACAGTGCGCAGGCAGTTCCGAAGGCACACCCGGTGGGACGCTGGTTTTCCCGGTTCTTTCTGGGGATTCCCGCAGCGATCCTTTTATGGGCGGCCTTGTTTGTTCCGTCGGCCGGTCTGTATTTGTTGCAGCAGATTTCCGCTGAACCGGCAACACTGCTCCGACATCTGGTTCTTCTGGCGGGAACCGTCGCGATGGCGGTGCTTTTGTACGCGTCGATGATGCTCACAGAGAAAATGATGGGAGAAACGGCGGTTTCGGCGGAGGAAGCATCTGCACCCGGCAGACGGTATCTGCCGCGCCTGGTCATGGCGGCTCTCTGCGCGGTTCTGTTCTTTTCTCAGAATATGGCGCAGATTACAGAAAATGAGTCAGTCCTGCTGGATGCCTCGTTGGAGAATTCTCTGATTGAATACAATATTTATCTGGCAGCCCTGGATATCGGCGGCGCCGCATCAATCGCTGAGGCTGCCGTGGAGCAGATGGACACTGCGCTTCTGGCTGCCGAGGAGGCAGAGCAGGAGGCTGGGCAGGATGCAAAAGCCCTGAAAAAAGCGGAAAAAAATACGGAGAAAATTGAGGAAGTCTGCGAAAAATATGACATTTTCCGCACAGACGGACAGGCGCTGGCTCTCTGGGAACAATATAAAAAGTACGGCGGCGCGGACACGGAATTAGCGGAGGAGGCGCTTCTTCTGGCGGAAGAAAATCCGGACAGTTATCAGGTGCAGTATGTCGCGGCGACGATCGCGAGCAGCCTGACCTATGACGGCGCGAGTCATTACGATCAGACTGCGGAGGTGATTCTGCGCTGCGGAGAACTGTATGAGTCGGAAATGAACCCGTCAGAAACAGAATGGATCTCCTTTGCGAAAGGAATGGCGCAGATGCTGCTTGATGTTTACCATGAGGAGGATGCGGCAGAGCTTCTGGAGGGGCTGACAGCCGCATACGGGGACGAAGATGTGGAACTGATCGAGCTGCTTGCACAGAGCTATGAGCGGGGCGACCGGTCGGAGGAAGCCTACGCGCTGGCGGTCGAATACTGTGAGGAGCATGACGATTCTCCGTATCTGATGTACTGCGCGGCGGTTTCGGCACTGAAACAGGGAGAGACTTATGAGAGCCTTTCCTACACCTCCATGCTGGCTTCCTACACAGCCGCCTGCGAGGGGGATGATCTGAATAACTGTGATGCCTGGTTGTTTGAACTGCTGGAATACCTCACGCTAAATGACAATGCGAAATATACCGGTTTTCAGTATGATGTGTATGAGGATCTGACAGACGAGGAGAATGCGCTGATTGATGAAAACCCGTTTTTCCGAAATTATCTGGACGGGGTTTACCTGGCCTACAATTCGGATCACCTGGATGAGCCGGAGGATGCCTTTGACCTGATGACAGAGGTCCTGAATGAGAACCCGGCGCTGGCAAGTGCCTGGTATGTCTGCGGCATCATTGCATCCAATACTGACGACGATACGTACACGGAAAGCGCGGTCATCTATTATCAGAGGGCGGGGGAGCTGAACGATCAGATTCCCGCGGTCTGGTATGCCATGGCGAAAGAATATGACCGGCTGGGAGAGTATGAGGCGGGCATCGAAGCGTGCCAGAAGGCGCTGGCGCTTCTCCCGGAGGAAGACCACGGAAATGACTGGTACGGCATCAATATCCACTGCAGCAATCTTCTGGACAAGCTGCAGGCAGCAGTGGAATAGCGGGGAGGTGGAGAACAATGAAAAAATTTCTGATTGCTCTGATCGTCATTGCTGTCTGCGTGGTCGGCTGTGACCTGGCAATGACCCGGATGTCCAAGGCTTCGGAATCGGAAACGCAGGCAGAGCAGGAGGCCGCGGATGAGGACGCGTATGAAGAAATCGAAGATCTGATTGAGGACGGGAAAACAGAGGAAGCGCTGGGTCTCCTGGAAGAGCAGGATACCGAAAGCGCCGAATATTACGCTCTGAAAGAGCTGGCTTATCTCGAGGATGGCTCGGAGGAGGCAGAGGAACAGCTGTCGGCTCTCTACAAGGAGGCGGCTGACCTCTGGCCCGAGTGGCAGCATATGCAGAAAATGGCCGGCATGGCGGCGCTCCTGGAGGGCAATTATGAGTCGGCGGAATACCGGCTGTTTGAGGCGCTCCGGCTTGACACGGAGGACGCGGAGACCTGGTTTTACCTGGGTGAGCTGGCTTATTACGAAGGCAACTATGATGACATGCGGACCTATTTTGAGACCGCGTTGGAGCATGATATGAGCGAGACAAAGCAGAGTGAGATTCTCTGGTTCGCGGAACAGGTGGGTGATCGGTGATGAAGAAGATGAAAAAAATGAAACGGATTCTTGCAATCGTGTTGGTCGCCGCGATCGCCCTCTCCTCCCATGTGCAGGTTCTGGCGGCGACGAATAAGGGGTCATATGAACTTTCGCCTACTGTCGTGTCTGGGCTGGATAAGGCGTGGAGTTCTTACCAGAGTGAGGAGTCGATTTCGGATGTGCTGGTAGAGGATTCGCAATATGTGCAGCTGATCGAGTCGGATATGGTATCTCAATCACCGCTCGAATCATTTCGTGAGTTATATCAAACGGAAGGAGGATGGACTCTGGATGTTGTTATGGATACTTTTGACAACCTGTTTCAAGACTGGGCGTCAATTATCGGGGAAGATGCGGGGGATATAGCGGAGGAGCTCGCGAAAGCGGGCAATACGGGAAGCACAACGGGATTGCTCAATAATGTTTCAAAACTGATCGATAAAATGGGGGTTTTCTTTGGGACGATCGACCTTATTCAACTGGCAGTGGACACTTTTAATCTGGAGGGAGAGACCGTCCAGGAGCAGATTATGGAACTTACAATTCTGACAGCTCAGTTTGCAGCCACGGGATTTGCGATGGTGGGCCTTCTGACATTTCCGTATGGGCTCATTCTCGGTTTCCTGTTGAATTTTCTGTTAGGTATGATACGGGATGGTTATTTTGACTGGCTGTTGGATCCGGACAGTGATTTTTACCAGCATTACAAGCTTCAGTTCGGAAATAATGTATATAAACCGAATATATACATCTACTCACAGGAAACCAGAGATGTTAAGGTTACTTTCGGATCACCGGGACTTCTGACCACCTCGATTCCGGAATACGGAAGCGGGTGGAGCGTCACGGTGGATGAAAACGGCCAGTTGACGGACGAAAACGGTCAGATCTGGGAATATCTGTTCTATGAATCCATCACAGATCCTTCGCTTTTCCAGACAGAGAGCGGTTGGAGGATCCCGGCGGATACGCGGCAGGAGACGTTTGAGCAGATATTGTCGGATCTCGGCTTTAATGAGCAGGAGATTGCTGATTTTACGGAGTTCTGGACAGAAAAGCTGGAAGAGGGCACAGATTACATTATGTATCCGCAGAGCACCGAGACGGTGGATCAGGCGATGCCCATGACCGTGATCGAAGAGCCGGAGTCTGTGGAGCGGATCTGGTTCGTGTTTGCGGAGGATGACGGAAGCCAGATTGAAGAGCCCGTGGGATATGAGCTCACGCGTGGTGGAGAGGACTGCCCGTATTATGTGATTGAGTGGGGCGGACTGTTCCTGGAGGAATAGCAGACGAAACCAGCAAGGAAAATTTATGCGCCTATGTGTTGTTAAATCATATCACTGAATTTAGAACAGCAGCTGATTAAAACTGGTAAAAAGGAAGCCGACGTAAAGAGAATATTTCATATTTCTTTCCGTCGGCTTTTTCCTGATTGGATTCCGGCATAAAAGGATTCAGGCAGAACCCGTGCTTAAACGAATATTACATGCCGTTATAAGGTTTTGGAATCAGTCCGCCAGCACATAAATGGTCGTGTAATATGCGGTTGTGACAGCAGTCACGTTGTCGTCGCCGTCATAGGCTGTGATCGTTGATACGTTCCCGTCTGCGTCATACGAGTAGACTGTATAGTAGTTCAGCGTATCGTCACTGTTATAAGAACTGCAGGTGGACAGGATACCGTCCTCATCGTACTCATATTCCACATATGTGCCGTCCACTTTCTCATAATTTTCGTCAACCGCGTGGGTTGTGGCGCGGAGCAGATTGCCGTCGCTGTCATATTCATTTTCCACATAGACGACGATCTCTCCGTCCTCTGATTTCCGGCTGTCCTCCCGGATCCGGTTCCCGTTTTCGTCATAGGTCATGTTGACGTAGAAAGAGCCTGAGCTGCTGCATGTTCTGGCGCGGATGATGTTCCCGTCCTCATCATACTCATAGTAATCATAGGTATATGCCAAAGTGTTAGTGTCTCCGGCTCCAATCTGATTCCCGTTTTCATCATAAAAATAAAAGTAGGAGTACAGAGAATCCCCGTTTTCATCCACCGTTTTGGCTTTATAGAGTACACTGAGTTCCGTAGATTCGGGGTAGGACGGCGAAACAAATGTCTTGCAGACCTGTTCCTCATAGGTGTAGAGAGTAACCGTCTTGGATTCGGAATCCGTGCCGACGTTTCTGGTGTATATTTCTTTTGTGAGATTGCCGTTCTCATCGTATTCATACTGGTACATGGTGCTGCCGGATTTGTTTGTCTTTTTCACCAGCAGATCGCCATCGTAGACTTTTTCGTAATCTGCGTCTGCCTCTTCCTGAAGAACCGGGAGAGAAGACATGCTGCTGGACAGGGAAAAACTGTCGGCATCCAGCCGCTGTTCGTAATAGCCGGTATCCTGTCCGGCGGCATCCTGATAGTAATAATAGTTGTATTCTTCTGTTCGAACGGTGCCGTCTTCCTCTGTGAAAGTGGTAAGCTCATGCTGGGTGGCCTGATTGCCGTACTCGTTATAGGTGTATTCGGCTTCCGTGTAACTGGTTGAGCCTGACGCGAAAGTGTTGGAGTAGGATTTGGTGCTGCTCTCAGGAATATGATTGTCATTGTATGTGTATTCCCGCCGATATTGTTCTTCCCCGGCACTGTCGGTGCGTATCGTCAGGGTGAGATTGCCGTACTCATCATATTCGTTGGTGATGGTGTAGACCAGCTCGTTGTCGCTGTTATATAGTTCTTCCGTCATGCATAACCATAAAGTCTGCTCTGCGGGAAGTTCTTCTTCCTGATTTTCTGCCTCCTGCTCTGCTTCTTCCTGATTTTCTGCTTCCTGATCTTCTCCTGCTTGTGATTCCGACAGGGCTTCTTCTGTCTCATTATCCGAACTGCTGCCGGATCCGCATGCCGTGAGAGCCAGTACCATCGCGGTCAGTATAATTGTGAAAGCTTTTTTTTCATAGGGTTCCCCTTTTTATGTATTTCCGATTATTCGGATATGCTTTCA
>JAJQCB010000059.1 GCA_021203005.1 Clostridiales bacterium
CGGGGGACGGTCTTGCCGCTGCAGTACTGGCTCATGTGGCTTTTGCCGATATGAACACCGGATGCCGTTCCGGCCTGGTTTGCCAGCAGGATTACATCGATTTGTTTGTAGTTTTTTTCTTTCATGACGCTGTTTAAGCGGTTGGAAAATGAGTCCATAGATGTCCTCCCGGTTTTTTGTTATCTGGTGAGAATATGCAAAAGTTCAATTTTAGAAGCGAGAAAATGAACTGCATAAAACCTACATTGGTTCAAATTATAGAGCGAGTTCAAAATGATGTCAAGAGATAAGTATGAAAAATTTTAAAAAGTTCAAATTGCGGGAAGCTATCTTTTAATAGTATTTTGTTTTGAAAATAATATCATTTCATTTATACATTCTATCAGCAGTATGTAGTTTCCTGTAAAGAAGTTTCAAGTTTACAGCCGGTAAAAAAGAAGGTAAAATAGCGAAAGATAAAAGAGGTATTTCGGAAGGAGCAGAGGAATGGATATTATAAAAACGCTCGCACAGGAGCTTGAAATACGCCCGGCACAGGCTGAGGCTGCCGTGAAACTGATTGACGAGGGAAATACGGTTCCGTTTATTTCCCGTTACCGCAAGGAGGCAACCGGTTCTCTGAATGATGAGGTGCTCCGCAAATTGCTGGAGCGGCTGAACTATCTGAGAAATCTGGAGGAGAAAAAGAAGCAGGTGCTTTCTGCGATTGAAGAGCAGGGGAAACTTACACCGGAATTGAAAAGACAGATTGAGGAAGCGGCGACGCTTGTGCTGGTGGACGACCTGTATCGCCCGTTCCGCCCGAAGCGCCGGACACGCGCGACGGTTGCGAAGGAAAAAGGATTGGAGCCTCTGGCGAATCTGATCTGGCTTCAGATGATGAAGCGGCCGCTTGAGGAAGAGGCGGCAGACTTCCTTTCGGAGGAAAAAGAAGTTCATACTGCCCAGGAGGCGATTGCGGGAGCGTGCGATATCCTGGCGGAATCCATCTCAGATGAACCGGATTACCGTACCCGTATCCGGGAAATGACGATGCGGAATGGTTTCCTTGTCAGTGAGGCGAAGGATGAAACGGCTCAGTCTGTCTATGAGATGTATTATCAGTACAGGGAACCCATTGCAAAGACTGCCGGGTATCGGGTGCTGGCGCTGAACCGCGGGGAGAAAGAAAAGATTTTAAATGTCAGAATTGAAGCGCCTGAGGAGCGGATTTTACAGTACCTGGAGCGAAAAGTGATCACCCGCGACAACCCATATACGACATCGGTGCTGAAAGCAACTGTGCAGGACTCGTACCGCCGTCTGATTGAACCGGCGGTTGAGCGGGAAATCCGAAACGAACTGACCGAAAAAGCACAGGAGGGAGCCATCTCTGTGTTTGGAAAAAATCTGGAGCAGCTTCTGATGCAGCCGCCGATTGCCGGTCAGGTAGTGCTTGGCTGGGATCCGGCTTTCCGCACCGGCTGCAAGCTGGCTGTGGTGGATGCGACGGGTAAGGTTCTCGACACGGCAGTTGTCTATCCGACGGCGCCGACCAACGAGCAGAAAATCCGCGCAGCGAAAGACACGGTAAAAAAGCTGATTCAGAAATACGGCGTTACGCTCATCTCTGTGGGGAACGGGACGGCATCCCGCGAGTCAGAGCAGATTATCGTCGGGATTTTAAAGGAAATTCCGCAGAAGGTTTCCTATGTGATTACCAACGAGGCGGGTGCTTCGGTGTATTCCGCAAGCGAGCTGGCCACGGAGGAATTTCCCAATTTTGATGTGGGACAGCGGAGCGCGGCTTCCATCGCCCGCCGTGTGCAGGATCCGCTGGCGGAACTGGTCAAAATTGATCCGAAGTCGATTGGGGTCGGGCAGTATCAGCATGATATGAATCAGAAAAAACTGGGCGAGGCGCTGGATGGCGTGGTGGAAGACTGTGTGAACCGGGTCGGCGTTGATCTGAACACGGCGTCTGCTCCCCTGATGGAGCATATTTCCGGCATTACGAAAACCATCGCCAGAAATATTGTCGCGCACCGTGAAGCGAACGGGCGTTTTCAGAACCGAAGGGAGCTTCTGAAAGTGCCGAAGCTCGGTCCGAAAGCCTATGAGCAGTGTGCGGGGTTTATGCGTATTACGGGCGGTACGGAGCCGCTGGATGCGACCAGTATCCACCCGGAGAGTTATGAGGCGGCCGGGAAATTGCTGGGGAGCCTTGGAATTAAGAGAGAAGACTTTATTACGCAGAACCTGAACCAGGCGCGGATAACGGATGATGGGAACACGGTGCTGCAACCGCAGGCACAGAATAACGGGAAAATTCCAAATAAGATTAAAATACAGGATTATAAAAAAATGGCAGAGAAAATCGGTATCGGCGAGCCGACACTGCGCGACATTGTAAAAGAACTCTGCCGCCCGGGCCGCGATCCGCGCGAGGAGATGCCAAAGCCGATTCTGCGCACCGATGTGCTGGAGATGAAAGATTTAAAGGAAGGCATGATACTGAAAGGGACGGTCAGGAACGTGATTGACTTCGGGGCGTTTGTAGATATCGGCGTTCACCAGGATGGTCTGGTCCATATTTCCCAGCTTACGGACAAAAAGTTCGTGAAACATCCGCTGGAGGTGGTGAGTGTGGGGGATATCGTGGAAGTGAAAGTGCTCAGTGTGGATTTGCAGCGGAAACGGATCGGGTTGACGATGCGTATTTAGGGTTGCGTTCAGGGAGATTTCTATTTTGATGAAGATGCAGTTGATTTGAAAGTTGTGCAAAAGGATTGAGTTTTTCACATAAATTCCATATAATAAAAATAGTTTTCGGGTTGGGAAACAACTATTCACGATATTCCATCTTTAAAAAGTTTTTGTAAAAAACAACTTGAAATGAAATAGAGGTAGAGCATGGAGACCCATAAAGATTTTACAAAAGGAAAGATTATAGGACCGCTGTTTGGTTTTGCCGGTCCGATTTTGTTTGCCCTGTTTCTGCAGGCAATGTATGGCGCGATTGACCTGGCGGTCGTCGGGCAGTTCGGGACATCGGTGGATGTGTCGGCGGTTTCCACCGGATCGCAGATCATGAGCACGATTACTTATATGATCTGCGCCTTTGCCATGGGAACGACGGTGACGCTCGGGCAGAAGCTTGGCGAAGGAAAAGCAAAGGAGGGCGGCCGGATTATCGGAGCCAGCATAGTCCTTTTTCTGGTAATCGGGCTGGTTATGACGGTTCTGGTACCGATCCTCGCGGGTGGACTGGCAGGTCTTATGAACGCGCCGGAAGAAGCGTTTTCTGAGACGGTGGCTTACATCCGGATTTGCGGAGTGGGGTCAATCGTCATCATTGCTTACAATCTGATCGGGAGTATTTTCCGGGGATTGGGTGACTCGCGCACGCCGCTCATTACGGTGGCAATCGCCTGTGTCTGCAATATTCTGGGAGATCTGCTGTTTGTAGCGGTCTTTGGAATGGGGACGAAGGGAGCGGCCATTGCGACGGTGATCGCGCAGGCTGTCAGCGTCCTTATCTCTTTTCAGATTATCCGCAGGACGAAATTGCCGTTTGAATTTAGCCGGGATCAGATTCGTCCGGACGGCGCTATCACGAAAAAGGTGGCTTCGGTTGGCGTGCCGTTGGCCTTGCAGGATTTTATTCTGGGTATGTCGTTTCTGATTATCCTGGCAATCGTTAACTCTCTGGGGCTGGTCGCCTCGGCGGGCGTCGGTGTGGCCATCAAGGTTAGCAGCTTTATTATGCTGGTTCCGTCTTCTTTTTCCCAGGCAATGTCAGCGTTTACCGCGCAGAATTACGGAGCGAAAGAGTATAAAAGGGCGGTGCGGTCGCTCTGGTACGCCATCGGGACGTCGACGATTCTCGGTTTGGCGTTATTCTACCTTGCTTTTTTCCATGGAGATTTGCTGGTAGGCATTTTTTCGAGCGACCCGGAGGTGATCGCTGCTGCAGCAGATTATCTGAAAGCGTATGCCATCGACTGCATTTTTACCTGTTTCCTTTTCTGCTTTACCGGTTTTTTCAATGGAATCGGGGCGACAAAATTTGTCATGATGCAGGGAATAGGCGCTGCCTTTCTGGTTCGTATCCCGGTAGCCTGGTTTATGAGTCTTCAGGAGCCGGTATCTCTGTTTCATATCGGGTTGGGAATCCCGATTTCTACTGTAGTACAGATTGGGCTGTGTTTCTGCTGTTATTTCTGGGTGCTGCGGCGGAAGCTGAAAGCCCCGGCAGGTGAGAATTAATATGAAATGATACAATCAGAAATCGTCTTCCATGGACAGAATTGTCAGCACGATTTTCGCAGCCTGTTCGGTCAGGGAGGAGGCGACGGCCTGCTCTTTGATTGAGTGGTTGTCACTGCCCCGGACTCCGACGCCGCAGAGTACCGGGATTCCCTGCATCGTCACAAACGCTGCGTCGGAGCAGCCTCCGGTGTAGACAGGCGCGGGGCGCGCATATCCGAGCTGCTCACAGGTATCCTGATACAGGCTCAGCAGCTTTTCCGTGCCGGGAACCGGCTCCATGGCGCGGAAGACGCCTTTGGTTTCCATCCCGGCATGTACCCGTTCATCCGCATTGTCTTTGCAGATATCCTCTAATGCTTTCAACGCATTGTCAAAATCTCTGTTTGTCGGAAAGCGAAGCCCGACCGTGAATTCGCAGAAATCGGGTACGGCGTTGCTGGTGGTGCCGCCCTTTATGATTCCGCAGTTGTATAATGCCTGCTCCGGATTGGAGAGCTCTTCTATCTTTAATATCTTTCTGGCAGCTTCCCAGATGGCGCTGACGCCCTTTTCCGGTTCTCTGCCGGCATGGGCGGAGACACCGTGAACGGTGATCTTTATAATCGCGCCTCCCTTGCGCCGGTAAATGACGTCCCCGTTTAACATGCCACTCTCACAGTTGAAGGCGGCGGCACAGCCGAATGCGGCGTCATAGACCCGGGAACCTTCCCCGTGTGATAACGCATGTGCGACTTCCTCGTCTCCGCTTAAGAGCAGGCGGAGCTGTCTTTTGTCATATCCGAAATGCTGCAGGGTTTTGATGGCCAGTATGGCAACCGCGATACCGCCTTTGCAGTCATAGACGCCGGGACCGAAGATTAAGTCCCCTTCTTTCCGGAACGGATTGTCGCCAAACCGCCCGACCGGGTGAACCGTGTCCATATGCGCCATCAGGGCAATGGCGGGCAATTTGCCCGTTTCTGTTTTTGCGACCAGACTGGCTCCGGCTTCGTCGAAAAGAATTTTTTTCGTATCCATTCCCATAGCGTTCAGGTAGGTGTCCAGGTGGGCAGCCAGGCGGTTGACGGCCTCCACATCGGCGGACGGACTTTCAATCCGTGCCATCTGTTCCCAGAGCTGCATCATGGCGGGTTCCTGCTCTGCGATGTAGGTGAGGATTTCTTCTGTATTAATTTTGTTGGTTTTCATTTTAGTCTCCGTTCTGCAATTTTTGCAGTTTTGCTTTGTGCATGCAAGCAATTATATGCTGGGTAATGCAGGTGATAATTTTTATTTTACAGGAAATTTTTTCTATTTAAGGAAAAGCCTGAGGGTAAGAATATTACGAATAATGTCAGTTACAGCAGGCTGATCACAAACCCGGCGAGCAGTACCGACAGGATTGTCACGACCGTAATACCGCCCACCACATAAGGCACATTCAACGTGTCTTCTATGTAAGTCTTCTCATCCGGAGTCTCGCCGACGGCTTCCGCCACCTCCCGGCAGATTACCACATTGCTCGGGAAACCCAAAAACTGTTCCACGCCGATGCCCATGGCCAGGTCTTTGTCGCCAACCAGCCATTTCCCGATTGGGAGCAGGTAACTGACGATAAAGATGCCGAGCACCGCAAGGGCAAAGAGGATAATCGTCTGAATTGCCATAGTTCCCAGGTCGGAGAGGGATACTGCCGCAAGGGACGGGATGATGGACCCGAAGATCGCGATCATCAACAGACCGTAGGAATTGCTTCGCTGCAGCGGTTTGGGAGGCACATATCCGCCGATGCCGGAGAAGGAACCGAGAAGCAGCGCCCAGATCGCGTAATTGACCGGTGTCACATCGCCCAGGCAGCGGGCAAGCCATGCGCCGATGCAAACGATGGCGATATTGATATTCGCTGTGTAGAGATCTCTGTGTTTTTCGTAAAATGGTACTTTGTCGGAGGTGATGCCGGTCTGTTTTGTCTGAAATGCCGCCATTTTCGCTTCCGGATCTGTACGAAAATCCGCGACCAGTTTTCTGGCGTATTTGAGACCCATGGCTGAAGCGATGGGGGCGCCGACCAGTTTTTGCACGGAATAGATTACTGCGCAGAGAGCAGCAGCTGTGGTGAGACCCTTTTCCGTGGCGGCGGCGGTCATCAGCGATGTGGCCATGGCCGCTCCGTTGATCACCGGCATGCCGATCAGCACGGTGTCAGCTCCGATCAGCGGAATCGCAACCAGCATCAGTACGCAGGAGGCCACCATGCAGAGCGCTGCCATGCAGACGGTCCGCCATTCCCGGATCAGCTGCCGGATATTGATGGTGGTTCCCATGTTGAATAAAACCATGGCAATCGCCAGATTGGCCAGCTGCGTCAGTCCTGCCTGGTCGATGATGTCTGAGGGGAAAACTCCTGTCAGGAATCCGACCAGAAACAGGAGCATGACGATCATCATCGCCGAGAGCTTCCCTTTGGTAAAGTGTCCGACGATGTCTCCCAGGGCAAAAACGATCACGACGATCATCAGATAAAAATACATACTTTCAAACATACATTTTCTCCTCTTTGTTGGTATCCGGAACAGACAGATTCTTTTGCACCTTCTGTGCCGGTATATTTGATGTAAAAAACTCCTCGATTTCATTTTACATGGCTTTTTAAAAGTTTACAATACTAATTTGTTATCATGTTATCATGGCAACGTACCGTCGTAATTGGGAGATATCATTGTTTTGGTATCAGCGGAGTACTGATTTTTATCTGTGAAAAAGAGTATGAGAACATTTTTTTGCTGTCGTGTTCTCGCCAGATTAATCTGTAATCTGTATAACAGCCTTCTGAGAATCAGAAAAGAAATTTGCATCAAAAAATTATGAATATGGTTCCTTTTCGTGTGAACCTGTGCTATATTTTTGAAAAGGAGAGAGATTATGGCGAATATGGAAATAGAGGAAATCCTGGATCAGATACAGATGCTGTGCCGGAAATATCAGGTAGAGCATTTATATTTGTTTGGATCCTACGCCACGGGCACTGCAACTGCTACAAGCGACATTGATCTTATCATAAAAGGCGGGTGTCAGGTCGATCGGCTGAGGGATGAGATAGACAGAATTCCCACACTGAAAAAAATAGATATCTTTGAGTATGATAAGTGCAGAAACAGCTATCTGAAGGAGGATATGGATCGATATGGACGCGAAATTTACTAACCGTTACAATAGTTTTTGCAGCAGCCTGGCTGCATTGGAAAAGGCGCCGACGAGAGATCCCGAAGATGATTTTGTCCTGAGCGGTACGGTACAGAAGTTTAATCTTACTTTTGATATTGCGTGGAAGGTAATGAAAGATATTATCGTGAAGTATCATAAGATACAGACGTTTGCAACCGGATCTCCGAGGGAAACCTTGCGGACGGCGTATTCGGTTGACCTTATCGCGGATGACGCCTGGATGATGATGCTGAATATGAGAAACGAGCTTTCACATGATTATGACGGAAGTATGGCCAGAGACTGTTTTCATACAATCACTTATGACTTTATTCCATTGTTTCAGAAGTTTCGGACTGTAGCCGGGGAGTATATTGATCGCATTTGAACGGGTTTTCGTTAACCAGGTAATTAAAAAAATATATTTTTTCTGCCAGTAGCTCAGCGATGTGGTCATCCACTTCCGGCAGGAATCTGTGTTCCTGAAGTCGTTCCCATGGGGCTGGCGCTGCATAATGTGGAGAACAGTTATGTCAGTTGTTATAAAGAAATTTGAAAATTCATATTTGCTGGAAACAATGAATATCTGGAATGAAGTAATTGACGAAGGTATTGCGTTCCCCCAGCTAAATAAGCTGAATGAAACAGAGGCGGATGCTTTTTTTAAGGAACAGACTTATACTGGCATTGCAGTCGATACGGAAAGAAATGCTGTATTGGGAATGTATATTCTTCACCCCAATAATGTTGGAAGATGCGGTCACATTGCCAACGCCAGTTATGCTGTAAATTCGAAGGCACGAGGGCTTCATATCGGGGAAAAACTGGTATCTGACTGTCTGGAAAAGGCAAGGGACAATGGCTTTGCCATTATGTAGTTCAATGCAGTCGTAGATAGTAATATTCACGCCAGGCATTTATATGAGAGATTAGGATTTACAGATGTTGGAATAATTCCGGAAGGATTTCAAATGAAAGATGGGCATTATGAAGACATCCATGTCATGTATAAAACATTATAACAATTTCAGTTTGAAGAACACTAATTGAATATATGATAAAAAATGAAAGCAGTTTTTGTTTTTTGCATCACAAATTGGCTGCATTTTCTGTTGATAAAAACATTTTTAAGTTGTTATTTTTGCATGGTGTGTGTTATACTATAAAAACAGGAGGTGCCGATTATGTATCGAACTGCAATTGAAAAACTATATCAGTGGAAAGAAAGTGCATACCGAAAGCCTCTGATTATTGAGGGCGCAAGACAGGTTGGAAAGACCTGGCTTATGAAAGAGTTTGGAGCAAAGGCATATGAGGATGTTGTGTATATCAATTTTGATTCTAACTCGAGAATGTCAGAGTTATTTGCTTCAGATTTAAATACAGAGCGTCTGATTCTTGGACTCGAATTATATTCGGGGAAGAAAATTACTCCGGAGAAAATGTTGATCATATTTGATGAAGTGCAGGAGGTGCCCCGGGCGCTTACGAGTTTAAAGTATTTTTGTGAAGACGCGTCGCAGTATCATATTATATGTGCGGGATCCTTATTAGGTATCGCTTTGCATCAGGGAACCTCGTTCCCGGTAGGGAAAGTAGATTTTCTAAAGTTATATCCGTTGTCTTTTCGGGAATTCCTGATGGCCATGGGAAAAGAGCAGTTTGCGGATTTATTATGTGATCATGATTTTTCAATGATAACACCGTTTCGTCAGACCTACATTGATTATCTAAAGTATTATTGTTTTGTGGGAGGCATGCCGGAAGCAGTGCAGCATTTTTCCGAACATCAGGATTATGATGAAGTCAGAGGAATTCAGAGACGGATTTTGGATGCTTATGAGCAGGATTTTTCCAAGCATGCGCCTAATGAGATTGTCCCGCGCATTCGAATGGTATGGAACAGTATTCCTTCTCAGCTCGCGAAAGAAAATAAGAAATTTATCTACGGATTGGTGCGGGAGGGAGCAAGAGCAAAGGAGTTTGAGACAGCGATTATGTGGTTGTCTGATTGCGGGATCGTCCACAAAGTGAGCCGGGTTACGAAACCGAATTTGCCGTTAAAGGCCTATGAGGATATGAAAGCGTTTAAACTGTTTTTCGTGGATGTTGGACTTTTGGGATGTATGACCGGTTTGCATCAGCAGACGATCCTGGATGGAAATGATATTTTTACAGAGTTTAAGGGAGCGTTGGCGGAGCAATACGTAATGCAGCAGCTCGCTACTGTTTCAGAGTTCAATGTTTATTACTATACGAATGAGAGAGGGAGCTGCGAGATTGATTTCCTGATTGATAACGGAATTGTGATTACTCCGGTAGAAGTAAAAGCGGAAGTGAATCTTCGCGCGAAAAGCCTGCAGACCTATCGGGAAAAGTATCGCCCGGAAAAGTCTGTGCGCACGTCTATGGCGGATTACCGTGAACAGGATTGGCTGCTGAATCTTCCGCTATATGCGATAGGAGAAATTGGTGCCTTGATTTAGAACTGTGGTTTTTGTGTCAGGAAAAAATAACATATGTGATAGTTTTGATTGTGAAAATGGAGGAGACTATGCCGAAAACAAGAATCGATGTACACGCACATTATCTGCCGCCCGCATATGACGCTATGCTTAACCGTCGGGGAATGAAGCTTTTAGACGGCGGGTTTCCGAAACCGGACTGGAGTGTGGATAGTCAGTTTGCCGCCATGGAGCAGCTTGGAATCACATATTCAGCGCTTTCCATCTCATCGCCGCATCTGCATATGGGAGACCTGGCGGAAGCTGTGGAGGTGGCGCGGGCATCCAACGAATATGGGGCGGCATTGGTAAAGAAGTATCCGTCAAAATTTGCTGTGATGGCCAGTCTGCCGTTGCCGGAAATTAAGGAGTCTGTGGAGGAAGTAATTTATTGCAGAGATGTGCTGCACGTGGATGGTTTTTCGCTCCTTACCAACTACAGTGGATTTTACCTGGGTGATCCGATGCTGGACCCCGTTCTGGAGGAGTTAAACCGGGGCGGCTGTGTCGTGTCGCTGCATCCCACAGAACCGTCCGCTGTTCCGAAGGGCGTGAATGAGAATCTGCCCTATCCGCTGATGGAGTTTTTCTTTGACACGACGAGGACGGTGATGAACCTTATCCTGACGGGGACTTTGAAGAAATATCCGAAGATCCGCTTTATCGTCCCGCATGCGGGCGCTTACCTCCCGGTTTTAGCGGATCGGGTGGCGCCCATGTCAAAAATACTGATTCCGGAAGGGAATGTTGACATCGCGGAGAGTCTGGCCGGGCTCTATTATGATCTGGGCGGTGTCGTCATGCCGAAGCAGTATGGGAACCTGCGGCAGATTGTGCCGGAGAGCCACATCTTATATGGCAGCGATACACCGTTTACACCGCTGCCGCTCTGCGTGAAGCTGGCGGAGGATATGGACCGCGGGCTGGATGAAGAGATGGCGGAGCTGGTGTATCATAAAAATCCGCTGGAGTTGTTCCCGGGAGCGGATTCCGGAAAAAAGAGTGTTTTTGCTTGACATGCATCAAAAAGGGCATTATCATATAGGATATCGTAATGACCTATTTGGAGGCGAGCCATGTTTATCGGAAGAGAGCGGGAACTTAAGAGGCTGAATGCCATGTATCAGAGCGACCGGCTGGAGGTTGCTATTGTTTACGGACGGCGCAGGGTGGGAAAGACTACGCTGATCAATGAGTTTTGCAAGGAGAAGAGAACGGTTTTTTTGCTGCGATGGAAAATTCGGCTGAAATGAATCTGGAAGCGCTGTCCGGGGCAATTGCGGCGGTGGAAACTGAGTCGGAGGCGGGCATCCTGTATCGCAGTTTTGTGGATGCACTTACTAAAATAAGGGAATTGTCCGAAAGGGAGCGTCTTGTCTTTGTCATTGATGAATATCCCTATCTTGCGAAAGCCGAGCCGGCCATTTCATCGCTGCTTCAGAATTTTCTGGATCATCAGTTTAAAGAATCCAGGCTATTCCTGATTTTGTGTGGTTCATCTATGAGTTTTATGGAACACCAGGTTCTTGGATATCAGAGCCCGCTGTATGGGCGCAGTACCGGGCAATTTAAGATTCTGCCATTTGATTACAGAGATACCGGCCGTTGGTTTTCGGGATATTCCAGTGAAGAAAAAGCGATCATGTATGGAGTGACAGGCGGAGTGCCGTTATATCTGGAGCAGTTTTCCCCGCAGAAGACCATAAAGGAGAATCTGTTGGACGCGTTATTCAATAATAATGCGATGTTGTTTGAGGAGCCGTCGAATCTTCTGAAACAGGAGCTTCGGGAACCGGCTACATATAATGCTGTTATTTCTGCGATTGCGTCAGGAAAGTCAAAGCTTGCAGAAATCGCGGGAACGGTAGGTTTGGAGAGCAGCCTCTGTTCAAAATATATCGGGAATCTGATAACTCTTGGAATTGTGAAACGGGAGACACCTGTCACGGATCCGAATACAAAGCGTCCGATTTATGAGCTGGATGATCTTTTTTTTCGTTTTTGGTATACATTTATTCCGAAGAATATGGCAGCTATCGTATCTGATCGGGTGGATAGAGTATACTCTTCCGCCGTGGAGGATCGCTTGTCCGATTATATGGGATTGGTTTTTGAAAAAATGTGCCGGGATTATCTGCTGTATTACGATGAGAACCTGCCCTTTCCTTTGCAGAATGTAGGTCAGTGGTGGGGTGGAAATCCGGCTACGCATAAACAGGCGCAGATTGATGTTGTGGCAATCTCGGCGGAAAATCGCAGTGCAATTGTCGGAACCTGCAAATTCAGAAAGGAAAACATTCCGGCAGGAGAGTTGACGTTAATGAAAGAGTATGCTTCTGCTATGGGAGGATTTGAGCGATATTATTACTATTTCTTCAGTAAAAGCGGATTTGCGGAGTCGTTGGTCGAAAAACAGGATGGTGTAAGTTTGAGGCTTGTGACATTGGATGAGATGTATCAGTGATGGCGGGAGGGGCTTTTGCATGAAGTATTTGTCGGTTGCTGAGATGGCAAAAAAGTGGGATCTGTCAGAACGAAGTGTCAGAAATTACTG
>JAJQCB010000071.1 GCA_021203005.1 Clostridiales bacterium
TTTCAAGATAATTCGGGCTCCTCTCTCAAAATTTTGAGCGGCTGCATTATTAATCTGTAGGAAGTCATAAGCTTTTCCTCCTGAATTTTTTTATGATTAAATTGTAGCATCTTTCAGAAATAAAAACATCTGATATTTCTGTTTTTACAACAAACCCAAATATAAAATTGCTGTCCTGTGAAAGTGGAACCAATAAGGTATTCCAATTTGGCATGGCAGCACAAAAATAATTCGTTTTTCTTTTGACAGTTTGCCATATATACTTAAGGAAGCAAAACCAAAAAGGGGGAGTTCTGACATGACACCGAGAGAAAATATGCAGGCAGCATACCGGCACAAGAAGCCGGAATGGGTACCAAACGGATTTACAGACTATGACCTCTGGTTCTCCTACGGAGAGCGCTATTTTGGGGAGGGCAGCGGAGATGACTGGTTCGGCGTGAACTGGACTTTCACACCCGAGTTAAATTCCCAGACAGAGACACCGGGGCAGGAAGTCGTGGAGGATCTGGAAAACTGGAAAGAAGATATCCATTTCCCGGATCTGGACTCCTATGACTGGTCTGCGATCGCCGCAGAGGCAACCAAAGACTGGGACCGCGAAAACCGCATGTCGCTGTGCATGTTTTTAAACGGGCCTTTCGAGCGCATGATGAGCCTGATGGGATTTGAAAACGCCGTCTGTGCTTTCCTGGAGACTCCGGATGAAGTACATGAATTTTTTGACGCGCTGACTGATTACAAATGCCGCTACCTGAAAATCTTAAAGGAATACTTTGGATTTGATATCATCGTATACCATGACGACTGGGGCAACAACCAGAATATGTTTTTCTCCATGGATATGTGGAGAGAGTTTATCAAACCGTATATCAAGAGGGTCATTGACTGTACACACGAGCTGGGCATGATCTTTGAGATGCATTCCTGCGGCTATATCAAACCTACGGTTCCGGACCTCGTGGAGATGGGCATCGACGCGCTGCAACCGCTCCAGTATTGCAACGAAGTGGAAGACATCAAAAAAGAGTTCGGCGATCAGATTCTGCTCAGCGGAGGGTTTAACACGCAGGAAGTATTAGAACACCCCGGCGCCACGGAGGAGGAGATACGGCAGGAAGTGCGTCGGGCACTGGATTCCCTTGCCCAAAACGGCGGCTACTGTGCCAATGCACCCATCATCAATACCCGAGTGCTGGAAATCGTAAGTGACGAAATCACGTCCTATGGACGAGATTATTACAAATAACAATTGATTTCATTTTTAAGCGGGAGCCTTATGTTCCCGCTTTTCTAATTTAAGCGAACATGTTATGATAAATTTGGTTCCATAATTCACAAACCACTGATTCACGATACGATAATCAGAAAATTTCAACATGAAAGAAAGCAAACCTTTCACAACTATCAGTGCCTCCAACCAGGAGGCGGCAGAATGGAGATTACCATGCACAATGTCGACATCCGGAATGTCAGCATCGGACAGATGCAGTACTTCGTAAAAGTGGCAGAATACCGAAACATTACAAAGGCGGCAAAGTATTTTAACCTGAGCCAGCCCACGCTGAGCAAAAAACTGCAAAGTCTGGAATCACAGCTGGATCTGCAGCTGTTTTTCCGAGACAAAAATAAAATCACACTCACGCCGGCAGGACGCCACCTGTACGACGCATGGAAGGACGGCCTGCAGCATATAGAAGATGAGATTCAGTATGCACATGTACTGCAGACCGGCCAGACAAAGAGCCTGGTCGTCGGATGTCTGGACTCCTTTTCCCCGGATTGTTTCCTGCTGCCCCTCATGAATTCTTTTCACACAGACCACCCGGATGTCCGTCTGCGCCTGGAATCGGACGCTGCATGGGACATCCGTCGGATGCTGATCCAGAAAGAAGCGGATATCATCTTTTCCATTTATTACGACTTCGATCAGAAAGAACTGGAACACATTTCCTGGAAGATGCTCGGGAAAACACCCCACTGTGCCTGCATGAGAAAAACAAATCCACTGGCGGAAAAAGAGGTTCTGTCTGTCGAGGACCTTAGGCAGTCTGATTTTATCTGCATTTCACCGCAGTATCTGCCGGAATATGTAAAAATGCTGCATGATCTGTGCAACCCATTTGGGTTTTCCCCCAATATCACAAATTATGTCTCCTCCGCAAACTCTCTGACCTTAAATATTCAGACAGACCGGGATATCTTTGTCTGTGACAAATATTATGCAGACTTAAACCGCGAAGAACACTGTAAAATTCCCATTGCAGATACTGAGAGTGGTTTTGTGATGGCATGGAGAACTGACAACAACAAACCGTATCTGCAAAAATTTATAGAAAATACATTATTTCTGTACGGGAAATAACCATTCAAAAATGGCATGGCAGAACAAATATTAACAATTTTTCAATTCTTTTTGCAAACTTTATAATGAACTTATCAAATTCAAAACAAAGGAGATAAGATGCTATGGAGAAAACAAAAAGATCCGAATTGTTCGGCTTTGGGAAAGGCTGGGGCACGATTCTTTACTGTCTGCTCATGTTCTGGTTTTATGCCGGGATGGTGAATGACAGTTCCAATGTCGTTGCACCGGCAGTTGCCGAAAAGCTGGGCATTGCACAGGGAACTGTCTTAAACATGGGAACCGTCGCCGCGATGGTCGGCGTCGTCTTTTTCTTTATCATGGGTGCTGTAAACCGGAGAATCGGACCACGTATCACTTCCTTTATCTGCCTGATTCTGGCCGGTATCGGTTACTTCGGCATGGGACATGCAAACTCACTCGTACAATACGCTGTTTCCCTCTGTGTCTGTACGATCGGAGCGATGAGCGCGGGTTACATAGCCGGCGGAGCTTTTGTAGCGCAGTGGTTCCCAAAAAAGAAAGGTATCGTTATGGGGTACACGACTATGGGGCACAATATGGCGACCGGATTTTTTGTCCCCCTGATCACAATGCTGACGGCAAGGCTCGGTGTCACCAACGCGGTAGTGCTTCCGGCAGTTCTTGTCATTGTCCTGGGAATCGTCGGACTGGCGTTCATGAGGAATACCCCGCAGGAGCGCGGCATCAATCCCGACAATGTATCCGATGAAGAATACCGTACAGAATACTTTAATGAAGAAGTAGATGACGACGGCGGATGGACAGTAAAAAAACTGTTCTCCCGCAAAACCTTCTGGCTCGTAGCGATCGCTTCCGGCGGGTTCCAGTTCGTCTCCACCATCATTATCACACAGCTTGTGGTTCGCAATCAGCAGGTTGGATTTACACAGACACAGGCTGTTGCCATCATGACTGTTCTGGCATTTGCGGGAATTGTAGGCTCCTGGATTATCGGAGCGCTGGATCAGAAAATCGGGACCAAAAAAACAATGATTTTCTTTGGCATCTGGTATGCAGTGGCACTGTTCCTGGAAGTTACGGAAATCCGTGCGCTGGTTATCGTGTTCCTGGTCATGTTTGCACTGGCTCTGGGCGGTTCCGCAAACTTTACCACATCACTCCCGGCAGCCGTATTCGGACGGCATGGATTTAAAAAAGTAAACAGCGTGCTGTTTCCGATTCAGGCGCTGGTATCCTCTTTCGGATTCTGCGTGAACGGAAATGTCTTAAACGCGACAGGGAGCCTCAGGATGTCGTACGTAATCGCAGCTGTTGCATCACTGATAGTCGTAGTCATTGTACTGTTTATCAATGAGCATGAATATAATCGTGATTATATGTCAGAGCAGGAAGCAGAAGCATTCACTAAAAAACTGATGAAAAACTGAAAAGCTACTACATTATTGAAAAGAGGGAGCTGAAAATCAGCTTCCTCTTTTGATGTCATAAAAATATAATTACAGCGGCAAAAAGATATATTTCAAAAAAATACCAGCACAGCCTATAATAAAGACGCTTGAAACATGATAAAGATAACTCGCTCAGTAAAATTTTCCTCTCGCACAGGCCGTGACATCTGCCCCCTGCAGAATAGTGCAGAGATTAGTAGTCAATTCTTTTTTCTTTACCTGATGTGTCAACGATGTGATCTCCGTCGCGCCGCATTCCCGGACTTTTCTCTCAGCGCGGGATTCAGCAAGCTCCGCCGCCCGGGCCGCAGCGTCATCCAGATTATCGAATAACTCCTTCCGGTCGCCGTATACGGTATACGCTTCCCCCTCCTCATCCCACTGGCTGATCTCATATTCCACGTGGACAGGCACGGTCTCATAGACACAGGCGTCCCCGAGAAGCGCTCCCAGCGCATTGGAAACACCGGCATAAGCCGGAACATGCGCCATCGTGTGCAGCGCCCGCGCCGCATCGTCCAGGAAAACGTGAACCGGCGCGCCGACGCCCAGGAGAACTGCGGATGTTGAAAAGGTATTCCTGTAAAATCCCTGCTGCTCTCCATCGTACTCCACCGCAAACACATCTTTTGCAAAACTCTCCAGCTCAACCGGGACGCTGCATTTACGTTTCCCCTCATGCCCATCCTTCCACAGAATCCGAACCAGATTGCAAAACAGCTTCTCCCGCACGAGACGATACACCTCATCCGCAATATCCTCTGCCTTTCTGCCGGTACACTTCGCGATAAACGCAGCCGCACAGCGGGCCGCTGCGGCGGCTTCCTCAGGATGCGCCATCCCGGTCCGATCACCTTTTAATACCATTGCATCCGTCGGCGTAAATCCGCTGCGCAGCAGAATCCCTTCCCTCTCTAACCGCTCCGTGTCAAGCTGGTAGACATCGATGCCGAGCAGCTCAGCAGTCTCGCCGATGCTTTTCGGCCCGTTTGTCAGGGCTTCACACACCTTGAGTTCCTGCGGCGTATAGCGCGATTCCTTTCCCGACAGCGATCTCTGCAAAAGCAGATGCTCATACAGCGGCCTGGCGCTGCCATTGTAACGGCTTGCACAGGTCTCCACCGCATCCAGCACCGCAGGATACTGGTCAGCCAGTGCCGAGATCGGCATCACACGCTCCGGCTCCAACATCAGCGACCTTCCATGATAAGATACATGACTGTCCCCGCCCAGGGCAAAGGTGTCAATCTCAATCCCCCGCACAAAAGTCTGCCATCCGCCCACACTGACTCCGTCCGGATTGGTCTTCGGCACACCATCCTTGACCAGAGCAATATCACTGGTCGTACCGCCCATGTCGATCAGTACGGCCTTCTCCTCTCCTGCCAGATGCATCGCCCCTTTCACGCTGGCCGTCGGACCGCACAGCAGCGTTTCCACCGGATAGTTTCTGGAATACTCTTCCGACACCAGACTCCCGTCGCTGCGCATGATCAGAAGCGGAAATGAAAGCCCCATATCGTCCAGCACATGATGCACCGCCGCAAAAAATTCTTCAATCACCGGGATCAGCCGCGCGTTCAGATAAGCGCCTGCTCCCCGCTTAATCACATTAATATCTTTAAATATCTCATAGGCGCAGACAACGGTAATCCCTCTTCTTTCTGTCTGCATCGCACTTCTCTCAATCTTAACAGCGCTTCTTTCCATTTGACCAGGACTTCTTTCTTCCCGCTCCAAGCTTCTTTCTTTCAGCCTGCGCCGCGCTTCCTTTTCATATGCCCCGTTGTTCTCCCGGGGCAGAAACTGCGATACTGCCACACTGTCATACCCATCCAGGATCTCCGGGATCATCGCCTCAAATGCTTCCCAGTCCGGTTCCATCCTTTTTGACGGATCCGCATCCAGGAATCGCATATCCGCGATCCCATCAAAGCCATACGACTCATAGTTTTCCTCCAGCGTTTTTTTGCTCACGCCGATAAAAACCAGGCAGACACGGCCGCCCCGGTTTTCCACACAGGCATTAGTCGCCAACGTGGTGGAAAGCGCAAGGTAGGAAGCCTGCTCCACCAATTCACGCGGCAGTTTCCTCAGGGATTCCCCGATTCCCTTCTCCAGTTTTTCATGGGTCGTCGAAGATTTCGCAGACGCCAGTATTTCTTCTTTTTCAAAATCATAGGCAACCGCATCTGTGCAGGTGCCTCCTGTATCTATACCGATTCCGATCATAATTTTGCTCCATTCAGGCTCCGTGAATAAATATCGATATCATTCATTATACATAACCAATTTCCACACTGTATATTATTTTTTTGACTTTTCCGTTAACTTCTTGATATATTGTATTTTACAAATTTTCCCTCGAACTTCTATATTTCCTTATTTTAGAATTAAATTTAAGCGAATGTTTCCCTGATCCATTGTCAATTCCCTTGTTTTTTGATATAATTTAAGTGAAAGTGAGGTAATTAAGGAAATGAGACCATTCAATTATTCAGAAATAAAAAATCAGAAATGGGATTCCGAAATGCTTGGGCTTATTGCTGCAATCTATAAAGAAGCCGGAAAACAGGAATTGTATTTGAAACAGCGGCCGGATGAACTGGAAAAACTGGTGGAGATTGCAAAAATCCAAAGCACCGAGGCTTCCAATGCAATCGAAGGTATCGTTACAACCAACACCAGAATCAAACAGCTGGTGGAGGAAAAAACAACACCCAGGAACCGCAATGAGCAGGAAATTGCAGGATATAGAGATGTTCTGTCTATCATCCATGAAAGCTTTGATGCAATTCCGATTACCCGGAATTACATTCTGCAGCTGCATAAAATCATGTACAGCCATATGAATAATCCTTTCGCCGGCCAGACGAAAAATGTGCAGAATTACATCAGTGCGACCTGGCCCGACGGACATACACAAACCCTGTTCACTCCCCTTGCACCTTATGAAACACCGGAAGCATTAGACCGCATTTGCGAGGAATATAATCGCGTGATTGGTAACCTTGAGGTCGAACCTTTGATTATGATTCCCGTATTTATTCACGATTTTCTCTGCATCCACCCGTTCAATGACGGCAATGGCAGAATGAGCCGCCTTCTTACAACTTTGCTCCTGTATCGCAATGGATTTTATGTTGGAAAATATATCTCCCTTGAGGCGAAAATCGCCAAACATAAAGACCTTTACTATGATGCTCTGGGACAGTCTCAGGATGGCTGGCACGAAGGAGTCGAGGATGCAACACCTTTTATCAAATATCTGCTCGGTACAATCCTTTCCGCATATAAAGATTTTGAAGATAGATTCTCTATTGTCGAAAAAAAACTACCTGCGGTTGAAATGGTAAGAAAAGCAACACAGAACAAAATCGGCAGATTCACAAAGCAGGATATCCGGGAACTATGTCCTTCGTTAAGCGACAGCTCCATCGAGGGTTCCCTGCGAAAACTGATCGATCTTGGCGAATTGAAACGTGAAGGTAAAGGCAAAGGAACCAGCTATTATCGTTTAAACTAATTCTTTTAAAAAGTGGCACCCCGGTCAAAGCCAGGGAACCGCAGCAATCAGACAATTTTCAATTACTTTTTGTAAATCTCCGCCCCGTAACGGTTCACCTCATCCATGTAGATCAGCCAGTTCTTCTCCACCGCAGGAATATAATACGGGATGTATCTCCCCTGCCCGCAGTGGGCATCCATGCCGCGGCGGACCTCCGCGTGGATATCCTCCTCCGTCGCTTCCGGACTGTCGATGATGCGGTTATTCAGTCCTCCCATGATCGTAATCTGGTCGCCGTATTTTTTCATCACATCATCCACATCATTTTCTACCATCAAGGGCTCCAGCACATCCACGCCGATCTCAATCAGATCCGGAATGATCTGCTTGATGTAACCGCAGGAATGATGAATGTAAAGACATCCATGTTCATGGATCCGCTGCGCGTATTTTTCCTCACAGGGCTTGATGTACTCTCTCCACAAATCCGGCGAGAAGAACATATTGTTGTTCGTACCCCAGTCGTCATGCATGTGAATGCAGTCCGGATGCAGATACTGCACCGCATAATCAATACACTTTAGTTTATATTCACACATGGCATCGAAAAATTCATGCACCTCATCCGGGAACTCGTAAAAAGCACAGAGCGCGTTCTCCATACCAATCAGCTGATTCATCCGTTCAAACGTACCGGAGAGGATCAGGCAGCCGACAACATCCTCCTCGGGATTCACATGCATGCCGGCGCACATACCTCCGAAAATATCCCCCAGCGGCATATAGTCAAGCGGCGGAAATTTCACATAATCCTTCCACTCATCCATATCGTCGAACATCTTATAATTCTTCGCCACGGTATTGCCGTCCACTACCGGATTCGGTCCCTGGTTCGTCCAGAGCACGCCCCAGGCGTCAGCTCCTGTCCCGTATGGGTCAAAATGCTCCAGATCAATGTAACGGTCGCCCGGGAATACAACATCTTTCATCGTAGAATAAACTTCCGGGATAAACTCCGCTTTTTCCCCGCGCAATAACGCCAGCAACGCTTCTCTTCTTGTCTGCATACTGCTCTCCTCTCTTTTTCGTGCCCGCGGGTTTCACCCGCGTCCGATAATAACCGTTCGGTAACTTATAAAAAGAATAGCACAAAAAGGACCAGTCGCATAGCAGTTCTTTCTTGCACTGGCTGAAACTTAAGATTTCATCTCTTCCATAATTTCATCTACAATCTTATCCAGCTCATGACGACTCCCTGAAGGATTATAGATCAGTGCAGCATAAAACCAGAACTCCCTCCCGGGGAAATCAAAATACTTCATTTTTGCCTGATCCATATAAACATAGGCACGGGGAAAGACGGCAAATGCCTCGCCCTGCTGAAGCAGAGCAAACATCGTCTGGAAGTTTCCCACCTCCTGAAGCTGTCTGCAGGGGATATTTTTATAGAAACTTTCCTCCGACGGAATGATATAATGTCCAGTATCCATCTTCATTTTCAGAAATGTCTCCCGCAGCATATCCTCCCTTGTAATCTCCTGTTTCACCGCCCAGGGATGATAGAGAGAGACAATCACTTTCGCAGGATGCGTCTCGAGGCACAACATCCTGCAGTCTCCCCAGTCGTCCTCCTCGTGGGTGTTGGTCAGCAAAAGATCAATTTTTCCCTGCATCAGTAGTGACCTGCCCTCCGCCAGTTCCACCAGATTCAGGTTGATCTGATAATCAGTATAGGTTCCCAGCAACAGCGAGATCAACGGCGTCACCATCGTCTCCTGCGGAAGCGCCGAAAAAATTCCAATATTGATTCGCTTCTTAGACTCTGCAGCTCTCGCCTTAAGTTCCTCCTCCGCACGTATCAGTTCCTGATCAATCGCCAGATACCGGCGGTAAGCCTCCTCCCCCAGCGCAGTCAGACGCACGCCCCGGGAGGAGCGCTCAAACAGATCTCCGCCCAGTTCCTCCTCCATCAGCCTGATCTGGCGCGTCAGCGCCTGGGAAGACACATACATCTTTTCTGCAGCTTTCGAAAAACTTCCCTCCTGCGCCGCACTTAAAAAATAGCGAATCCGCTGATATACCATAGCAATCCCCCTTATGTCTACAGTGTATCACACTTTCGAAAATAATCCACATTTTACTCTGCAAAAGTCATGCGTAAATTCAAACAGATACAATCATCATGTCCTGGCCATTATCTGAAAAGCAGGAAAAAAGGACGATTATGAAATCCTCCCGCAATAAAATGACATCGCCGGCATTTCACAATCGTCCCTTATTCATTTAATTCTAAATCCTATTTTTCATAAAACTCATTCAGCGCATCGAAAAACGCCTGAATATTATCCCAGTTGGAAAGAGGCGGGATATCGCATCCGGAGGACGGCACAAAGTTCGGATACGACGCACACTTCTCCATCAGCTTTATCGTCTCTTCCTTTACAGACTCCGGCGTCCCGTTGCGGAACTGTCCGGCCGGGTCAATGTTTCCCATAGCGACGATGTTCGCCGGGATCTTCGGCATCATATCCGCCATGTCGATCGCGTTTCCGAAGTGAAGTACACGGCACCCGTTCTGCGCGATGGAGTTGATCTGCTGCACCGTGCAGTTGCCGCAGTTATGGTACGCCACAAGGAAGTCATCCGTCTGTGTCGCCTCCACAATTTTCTTCATATAATCACAGGAGAATTCCTCCTCCAGAGACGGGGACAGCAGACCTGCCAGAGGCTCCGCCACCAGAACGCCGTTCGCACCAACCGCCTTGTACGCGTTGATATATTTAATAATAAAATCTGAAACTTTTTCCAGAACCGTATGTACCATATCCGGCTCGTCATAGCAGTAGATCATCGCTTCCGATACATCCATCAGTCTTCCTGCCAGAGAGAACGGTCCGATCACGCCGGCAAATACCGGTCTGTCGTCGATCAGCTTTACCGCTTTCTCGATCGCGTCAATGTAAATCTGTGTGCGCCCTGCGCCGATCTCCGGCACCTGAAGCGCATCTGCGTCTTCCTCGGAATTGATGATGCTTCCGGTCACCGTCGGCACCTCATCATCGGAAAAGTGAACCGTCGAACCAAACGCCTCCGCCTCCAGGGACAGATCCATCATGCTGACAGAAGCTGCTGCCTCCGGCGTTGCGTCCGCCACAATTTTCATTGCCTGTGCCTGCAGGTCGCTGGATGCGATCAGCTCTTTCACCGTGATTCCCATCTTCTGAATCGCCGGGAACGAAAGAACCAGAAATCCCTGCTTTTTCTCTGCCGCCAGAGTATTGTCTACCCATTCCATCATGTTTTGTTTCATACTTTTTTCCCGTCACTATCCGCGGCTCACCGGGCGCTGCGGACACCAACTCTCCTTTCTTTATTTGATGATCTGATCATGATTGTGAATCAAGTATACTATGGGTATGTGCTTCAGTTTTTTAGTTTTTTTCAGATTATTTTATTTTTTTTACCACATAGTCTTCATCGTGTGCTATACTGATAAAAATGTAAAGAAATTGCAAATCAGATTATACTTTCTCATCGTTTGTAAAACACTGATATCCGTTTCAATGCAAACGCAAAATCACTTAAGACTTAAGAGGAATCATCATGGAACCGTATATTTACACGTTTATCGAAAAATCAAAAATGGCCGAACTGCTGGAAGCACTCCACTGCTGTATCGAACTGCCTATTCAGCTGCTGGATGAGGACGGCAATGTGCTGGAATACTATGGCAGCAAAAGCACCTACTGCCAGCATTTTGTTTCCCACCTCTCTTCCAGGGATACCTGCAGGGAGATTCATGCCACAGCCGGAAAACGGGCCATGAATCTGGGAACCTCCTATATTTTTTCGTGTCATTCCAACTTAAGCCATATTGTGTTTCCGCTGATCAACCATGAAGTCCTCTTCGGATCCATCCTGATCGGTCCTTTCCTTATGGAGCCGGTAGATTCCACACTGGTCCTGGATGTGGGCAGGCGCTATCCGGACTTTACCATGGAAGATCTGATGGAGCTGTATGACGATGCCACTGAGATTCCCCAGGTAGAGCCTGCAAAGGTTACACAGATCAGCCGCCTCATCTACTTCCTCATGTCAAACCTCATCAACGACACCCGGGAGCAGTTTATCATCAACCAGAGAAAGCTGCATCAGCAGTCAAAAATCAGTGAATCCATCCAGATGTACAAAACTTCAACGCCCGCCAACACAGAGCAGTATCCGCTGGACAAGGAGCGACTTCTGCTCAGCAAAGTAAAAGAGGGAAACGTAAAAGAAGCCAGTGCCGCCTTAAATGACCTGCTCGGATATGTGTTTTTATCTTCCGGCAACGATCTTGCAACAGTAAAATACAGATCCATCGAGTTGTGCTCCCTGCTTTCCCGCGCAGCGCTTGAAAACGGTGCCGCATCCAACCAGATTTTTTCACTGAACAACCAGTTTATGCAGAGCGTCGACACCTACCGCACCACCGACGAGCTCTGCTATGCCATGATCGAGGTCCTGACTGCCTTTATCGATTGCATGTTTCCGCCGGCTCAGGAAAACAGCCGTCTCATCCGCAACGCCATGAACTACATATCAACCAATTTTGCCTCTCCCCTGACGCTGGAAGAGGTGGCCGGCTATGTGCACCTGAATCCCTCCTATTTTTCACGGATCTTCAAACAGTCCCTCGGTCTGTCTTTTAAGGAATATCTGACGCAGGTTCGGATCGAGGAAACCAGGCGGCTGCTGGACCACACGGAATATTCTCTCCTGGATATCGCCATCGCGGTCGGCTTTGACAACCAGAGCTACTTCACCAGCGTATTCAAAAAAAATACCGGACTGACGCCGGGACAATATAGGAAATGAGATAGAAATGAATTTAAAAAGCATACCTCCCTCACCCGGGAAATATGTCTTTCCAATCTATGGCAAGTCTCCTGACTCCGCCTCATCCGGACAAATCGCCTTCCCAGCTCTCGCCAGTGGTCTATTGATCGCCCGTCCGCGTTACAGTAGTGGTGACTGCTCCAGATTCTCACCGGATTCCTTTTTCATCCT
>JAJQCB010000038.1 GCA_021203005.1 Clostridiales bacterium
CACGATTACAGCGAGTCATTATAGCAGGAGACTTTCGATGCGCGAAAGATTACAGCATAAAAAACATTTATTTTTTCATATATTCAACGGCCTGTCCGACTCCGCCAGTTTTAAGCGGCGTCTGTTTATGTCCTTCCTTCTGATCGCACTTCCGGTCATCACCGGGGTCAGCGTCATCGCGATCATCATTATCCAGGTCAGTTCCCAGACCATCGTGGAGCAGACGCAGGCCACCGAGCTGGAGAAGACCGCGGCCCAGCTGGAGTCTATCTTCAGCGACACAGAGAATATGTCCCGGGAAATTGTCTACAACTCCGCCATACAGGAATATGTGAGCGAGGCGGCGGAATCCGAATCCTACCCTGAGGATTCGAATGTTTCCTACTATATCAACGGACTGATCCTAAACCGGGAATATATCGACTGCGTGGTCGTGATCAGCGCCGACCGCACACTCTACTCAACGGAGAACGCTTACTCGGACCGGTCTGCTTTCCAGAACATTACGGAAAAATGGTGGTACGGGGATCTGACCACCTCCTCCGACTCCTGCCTCTGGTTTCCCTATTCCAGGCTTTCCGCAGCGACCTACGAGTCGCAGTTAAACAACGAAATCGTACAGCAGATCAACACGCTGATGCTGGCACGCCCCATCTACAGCACCTCAGACTACAGCACAGTCATGGGATATCTGATGATCTACTTAAGCGATGAATATATGGAGCAGCTGTGGCAGGATATCTCCTGGGGCCGCACCTCTAATCTGTTCCTCTATAACGCGGACGGCGAGCTCATCCTCGCCAATTCCAGGATGAATGACTATTCCGAAATATTTGAAAGCGTCAACTACACAGCAGGAAACCAGGTCTTCCGCTATGACAGGGAATTATACGTCCTCTCCCGCACAGAGCTGGGCATCAACAGCTGGACTCTCTATATGCTCACTCCCTACAGCGAGACGACAAACAATTCCCGCATCATGACGGCGATCCTCTTCTCCGTCGTCGGCGCCATCGTGCTGGCTCTCTTTCTCATGTCAAAATACAGCGCCAACAACATGTCGCGGCCGGTCATCAGCCTTTCAAAACTGATGGACGCCTACCACGGCGCTGACCAGGATCTGGATCCGGCAGCCATACAGCGCTACCAGAACCGCTCCGACGAGATCGGACAGATGTACCGCTCCTACGAGCAGCTGGAAAACCGCATGAACCGGCTGATCCAGGAAATCTATGTCAAAAATCTCGAAAAAAAAGATGCGGAGCTGGCGCTTTTACAGACGCAGATCAACCCGCATTTTTTATATAACACCCTGGATTCCATCAACTGGATTGCCCTGGCCAACGGACAGGATGAGATCAGCGATATGATCACCGCCCTCTCCGACACGTTCCGCTTAAGCCTCATGAAAAGCAACAGCTCCTTTATCGAGATGGACCAGGAGGTGCGCTATATCCAGAGCTATCTCGTGCTGCAGAAATTCCGCTACGCGGATCGTCTGGAATATGATTTTGACCTTCCAGAGGACACTTCCTCCCTCTATATCCCGCGCTTCATCCTGCAGCCCGTGGTGGAAAATTCCTTAAAGCACGGCATCGACAGGCTGCCGAACGGCGGGCGGATTTCCATACACATCGCGGTCAGCGACCAGATTATCATCGAGGTCATCAACGACGGAAATGATATCGATCTGGAAAAGATGAAAAACATCCTGGTCTTCCACCCGGAGGACAGCGATATCCTGAATTTCAAAAAAGAAGGTTACGGCGTCCAGAACATTCACCGCCGGATCAAGATTATCTGCGGCGATCCCTACGGGCTGTCCTACTCCGCCACGTTCCGGCAGACCATATGCCGGATCACGCTCCCCGTGAAACGGACGCTGGAAGACACCCGGCCCAGGGAAACGGAGGCTCCCGGGGTACGATGATTGACGGCAACGCAGTATGGGAAGATTCAGGCAAATTCACAGTTTTTTCCGGTAAGCGGACAGCGTCACTCCGGTGTTCTTCTTGAAAATCTGGGAAAAGTACGCGTAATCGTTGTAACCCACCGCCGCCGACACCTCATACATCTTCATATCCGAATTTCTCAGGTAATCCTTGGCTTTCTCAATGCGCAGACCCGTCACATAGTTGATGAAAGTTACCCCGATCTCTTTCTTAAAGATATCACAGAGATAATTTTTGCTGATATTGATATTGTCCGCCACTTCCTGGAGAGAAATATTCTCACTGAAATGCTGATTGATGTATTCCAGCGCTGCCTGAATCATTCTGGAGGGCGCCGCCTCATTCTGTCCGGCCGTCAGCTGTTTTAATTCCAGTGACAGGTGTTTTACCAGGGTCTTCTGCTCCTCCAGGGAGGGATACTCCCTGTGCAGGTACTTCAGATCCAGCAGCTGCGGGGAAACGATCTCCCCCTGCGCGTCGTATTTATTCTGCATCTGAAAGATACGAAGCAGAATCAGAAATGTAATGCTGGATACATAGTCGCGAAGCAGTACGGGCAGGTTCTGCCTGGGCAATGTATAAATCTGATTGACAGCGGTGTCGACCCCCTCCGGATCGTCCATGGAAATCGCCTGAAACAGGTTTTCAATCTCCACATAGGGAATGGTCAGATTGAGCTCCTGTCTTTTCACAGGGTTCGCTTCCGATGACTCGTCGATATTCGCTTCCATCATGAAAATCCTGCGCGTACAGTCATTCCGCGCTTGAAACAGTTCTCCCTGCCCGTGGTGGATATAGCTGAATCCCACAGGGAAATCAATCCCTTCCGCGCGCCTCGTCTCCGCCAGGGAAGATATCGTATCGCAGACCTCATCATACTTATTCTCATCCAGTCTGTACAGGACAAAATAGAGGCTCTCATCCGAGTAAAATTCCAGAATGTCGCCGTAGTCAGCGAGCAGCATCTCCACCTCCTGTGACAGGTGGGCAATCTCCGACACAAAGTCGCCAGTCAGAGAGAGCTGATCGGTATCCATCTTGATCAGAAGGAAGACATCCTCCTGAAAATCAATCTGTCCCTGTTCCAGCAAAACTTCGTACAATTCCTCGTCGCAGTTATCCAGTTCCGTCAGGGCAAGATAATAGCGGTTTTTTAATTCAATCCAATTATTCTCCAGCAATTTGTTCAGAATCTGCCAGGACTTTTCCCTGGATTGTTTCTCCTCAATTTTGCGGTACATATGACGCAGCATTGATATAAAATCATCTTTTTTGATCGGTTTCAGCAGATAATCGCTGACCCCAAGCTTGACCGCCGCCTGCGCGTAGGAAAAATCATCGTAACCGCTTAAAATGACAACCTCCGCGTCGGGATTTCTTTTTTTTACCTCATCGGCAAACTCCAGGCCATCCATCGCCGGCATCTTCACATCCGTGATCACCAGATCCGGCTTCAGGTCTTCCAGCTGTTCCACCGCTTTCAACGGATTGGAAAATGCCCCCACAACCTCAAAACCGTAGGAGGGCAGGTCATACACCCGCTGGATTCCCTTTAATACAAATTCTTCATCGTCCAGAAGCAATAAACGATACATCTCTCACCGTCTTTCTTTTTCACTGTTTTTATCGCCTGGTATCATTTCATGTATTTTCCTTTGGCGTTCTGCAGGCTGATGATAAACCAGACCATAAAAACGACAAAGACCGTCACCCCTGCAGCCTCCGCGAAATCATTTTTTATGTAAAATGATTCCACCAGTCCGTAGATACCATAGAGCATACACACCACACCAAACAGCAGTGTCTTCGGGCGCATCAGGTCGCAGAACTCCTGCGGCTTGTGAATGCGGTGCAGATCCTGCTGCGCCACCAGCCAGGCCGGCGGCGTGCCGGTCTTTTTCATCTGCTGCGCCGTATACACCGAGTATGCGCCGTAGATCAGAATAATAAAATCAAAAATTGTCATAATGCCCAGGTCGTCCAGGCTGAACTCTGTAAGTAAAAAAGTCATTCACATACTCCTGTTCTTTTCATCCGAATACGCCGGAATAGAGTGATCGCAACTATTCAAAACTTTCACAGTTACGAATTATCCTGTTTTAACCAATCCACTGTTTTGTATCATTGCCATCCCGCTCCCGCACATCCTTATTCACGAATTCGCAGGAATCGCTTCACTACCGCTTCCATCTCATCCGTGTCACAGACCGTATCATGAAGCACAGCAGCGCTGCGGATCTCCTCGATCGCCCGCGGCACTTTTACATTGGCCAGACGGGAAAGCTCATCCACCAGTTCAAAGTCCCCCATGGCATCATGACTCTCATCAATGGCGTTCATCACGCTGCGGGTAAACTTAAACGGGCTCGCCGTGGACGCGATCACGGTCTTCTTATGATCACCCGTCTCCGTGACATATTTCTGATACACGGCGGAAGCGACAGCCGTGTGGGTATCGATGACGTAGCCGGTATCCTCATAGAGCTTCCGTATTGCCGCCGCAGTCTCAGACTCATCCGCGAAGTTTCCGTAAAACGTGCTCAGCTGCTCCCGCATTTCCGGCGTAATCTCATATTTACCCTCGGAGGACAGCTGACGCATCAGTTCTGCGTTCTTCCCGGCATCCTCCCCTGCAATCCGATAAATCAGGCGCTCCAGATTGCTGGAAATCAGAATATCCATAGATGGGGACGAGGTCAGCTTAAATTCCCGGTTTTTGTCGTACACACCGGTGGAGAAAAAATCATACAGCACTTTATTTTCATTGGATGCACAGATCAGCGTCTCGATAGGCAGACCCATGTTTTTCGCGTAAAATGCCGCCAGAATATTGCCGAAGTTGCCGGTGGGAACCACTACATTGATGGTCTCGCCCGCCTCGATCTCGCCGCTCTCCACCAGCCTCGCGTAAGCGTAGACATAGTAGACGATCTGCGGCACCAGCCGGCCGATGTTGATGGAATTCGCGGAAGAAAACTGATATCCCGCCGCATCCAGCTCTGCCTTCAGTTCCGGATCGGAAAACATCTGCTTCACGCCGGTCTGCGCCTGGTCAAAGTTCCCGTGAATCCCGACCACCAGGGTATTGTCCCCCTTCTGCGTCACCATCTGCTTCTCCTGAATCGGGCTGACGCCGTTTTTCGGGTAAAAGACAATAATCTTCGTCCCCTCCACGTCCGCGAATCCGGCCAGAGCTGCCTTGCCGGTATCTCCCGATGTGGCAGTCAGAATCACGATATCGTTTGTCACATGATTCTTCCGCGCGGAGGTGATCAGCAAATGAGGCAGGATGGAGAGCGCCATATCCTTAAACGCGATGGTCGCCCCGTGAAACAGTTCCAGATAATAGGCGCCGTCCGCATAAACCAGCGGTGCGATCTCCGGTGTGTCAAACTTTGCATCATAAGCGCGGTCAATACAGGTCTTCAGTTCTTCCTCCGTGAAATCCGTGAAGAAGCGGCTCATCACTGCATAGGCTGTCTCCTGATAAGTCATCTTCGCAAGCTCTTCCACCGGAATATCCAGCTTCGGAATCACAGTGGGCACATAGAGGCCGCCGTTTTTCGCCAGGCCGTTTAAGATTGCCTGAGACGCCGGAACGGTTTCCGACGCATCGCGGGTGTTCGTGTATAAAATATCCATGGGGAATCCTCCTTCTATTTTCTGGCTGGATGATACAGTGTTTTATTGATATTTATCATGTCACATGTAGGTATTTATCCTGCATGCGGGCTATTTTCTAATTTGCAATGATTTCGTCCGTAAATTCTTTCCCTTTTTACGGACTATTTCTCATTTTTTTACTAGTTTCGTCCGTAAATTCTTTTCCCCTCTACGGACTATTTCCCATTATTTGCTGGTTTTGTCCGTAATGCCATTCTATTCTTACAGACTATTTCCACATTTATTCCGATCTCGTCCGTATCCAATTGTTTAGACTACGGACTAAAAGTCAATTTGCTCCAATTCGTCCGTAACGATCTCAGGATATATCCGGAATTAAGGGTTCACTATCTTCCCCGCAACAGCAGAGGCTGCCGCAGTTTTCGGCGACGCGAGGTAAATCTCCACCTTCGACGTTCCCATGCGGCCGAGGAAGTTGCGGTTATTGGTGGCGACCACCCTCTCCCCGTCGGTCAGAATGCCTCCGGTGCGGCCGCAGCAAAGCCCGCACCCGGGATGAGTGACAATGGCTCCCGCCTCCACAAGAGTTTTTATCGTCCCGTTTTCCGTCGCCTCATTAAAAATCTTCCGGCTGGCCGGGGTGACGATCAGCTTCACAAAAGGCGCCACCTTTTTGCCTTTTAATATCTCAGCTGCCGCCATCAGATCTTCCAGCCGCCCATTCGTACAGGAACCGATAAACACCTGGTCAACCTGCGTTCCTTCCAGTTCCGAAACCGGGCGGATCTTGTCCACCTGGGAAGGGCAGGCCAGAACCGGCACCAGCTCCTCCGCACGGTATGTAATCTCTCTGACATAAGAGGCATCCGCATCCGCCGCAAGACTTTTCTCCGCCTCGCCGAGCGTAATCCGACAGTATTCCGCGGTCTTCTCATCCGCCTCAAACAATGCACACTTTGCTCCGGCTTCCACTGCCATATTGGACATGGTCATCCTGCTGGCCACGGTCATATTTTCAATGGTATCGCCGTGAAACTCGAGGGCTTTGTAGGTCGCCCCGTCCGCTCCCAGATCGCCGATCAGTCTCAGAATGATATCTTTCGAGGCGACATTGTCCGGCAGCTTCCCGTTCACAGTCACCTTAATCGTCTCCGGCACGCGTACCCAGAGCTGCCCGGTTCCCAGAATACCTGCCATCTCCGTATAGCCGATGCCGGAAGAAAACGCACCCACACAACCGTATGTCGTCGTGTGGCTGTCCGTCCCGAACACAATATTCCCCGGCTTCACATAGCCCGCCTCCGTCATCAGCTGGTGACAGATTCCGTCCGACCGGTGAACATGCGTCATGCCGTACTTTTTGGCGAACTCATTTCCCACACGGAAATGCCGCGTGTCGTCCACCTGGCTGGCCGGGACGAGGTGGTCATAGATCAGGACAACCCTGTCCGGATCCCAGAGTTCCCGAAATCCCATCTCCTCAAACTTTTCCGCCACAAAGGGGATGAAAATATCGTGAATCATGACGCGGTCCACATCGACGGTAACGATATCACCCGGGCAGACATCCTTTTTCACATTCCGCCCGATTATTTTTTCAATCATAGTAAATCCCATGCTGCTATTCCTCTCATCCGATTTTTCCATATACTGATCTCTATGTTATTTTTTGAACAGCCTGTATCCGCACCGCTCTCCGAGATGCAGGTCCCGTATACAAATCAACAAAATACAATCGCTATCGCATAATCCGGTCACATCCGAAACACACTGCGGATTACGCAAGTCCGTTCCGTTTGCGCATCGCGCTGACAAGACCGCCCGCCTGAATGATCTCCAACAGATTATCCGGCAGGGACGCAATCGGATATGTCTTCTCACCCAAAGAAATCTTCTCTCCCACCGTCACGGTAAGCTCATCTCCCTCTGCCACGTCCGCCTGCAAATCCGGATTTTCAATCAGAAGCAGACCATTATTGATGGAATTGCGGAAAAAAATCCGCGCATAGGACTTTGCAATGACGCAACGAATCCCCAGCGCCTTAATTACCTCCGGTGCCTGCTCCCGGGAAGACCCGCAACCGAAGTTCTTTCCCGCAACAATGATATCGCCGGGCTGTATCTGTGCCGCCAGCTCCGGACGAAGCGGTGAGAAGGCGTATGGTTTCATATCCTCCACCGTCTTTAAAGCAAGGTACTCCGTCGGCATAATGATATCTGTGTCGATATCGTCGCCGAGAAGCCAGACTTTTCCAGTAAATTTATCCATAACAGAATCTCCTTTTTCTGTGAACTTTATAGTTACTATTCACAGCATGTCTGCTGTCGTAATCTCACCCTTGATCGCTGAAGCCGTCACCGTGGCAGCCGAGGCAAGGTACACAAAGGAATCCGCGTGGCCCGCACGCCCTTTGAAGTTGCGCGTGCCGGTGCTGATCAGAGTCTCTCCCTCTCCGATCACGCCCTGACAGCTTCCCCAGCAGACGCTGCAGTTTGCATTCATCACGATAGCACCCGCCTCCATAAAGGTCTGAATCAGTCCCTCTTCCAGAGCCTGGGCGTAAACCCCCTGGCTGGCCGGTACGACAAGAAACCGCACCAGCGGATGCACTTTTTTCCCTTTGATAATCTCCGCGCCTACCCGGAGATCCTCGATTCTGCCGTTGTTGCAGGAGCCGAGGAACGCCTCGTCAATCTTTACGCCGGCACATTTTTTCGCGTTGACCAGATTATCCACAAAATGAGGTTTCGCTATCACCGGAGTGATCGTGCTCAGGTCGATCTCGAATTCCTCCGCAAAAACCGCATCCTCATCACTCTTAAATATGTACTTAGGTTCTCTGCCGCGCTCTTTCAGATAATCCATGGCGACTTCATCCACTTCCATCAGCGCGGTCTTGGCTCCCGCCTCCACACAGAGATTGCAGATGGCAATCCGGTCGCTCATCGTCAGAGTCTTCATACCCTCACCGACGAACTCCATAGCCTTGTAGTTGGCGCCGTTGGCTCCGATTCTCCCGATGATTGTCAGAATCAGATCTCTGGCGTAAACGCCTTCCGGCAGCTTTCCCGTGAGATAAAAACGGATTGTCTCCGGGACGAGCACCCAGGAAGTGCCGGTCACCATGGCATACAGGTAATCCGTGCAGCCCACGCCGGTTCCGAATGCGCCGAGCGCACCGTAAGCACAGGTATGGCTGTCCGCGCCGAAGATCAGTTCTCCGGGGCGCACATGATTCTCCATCATGATCTGGTGACAGACACCCTTTCCCTCGTAGAAAGTGATGCCGTGCTCTTTTGCAAAATCCCTCATTTTTTTGTGGGACGCTGCCGTCTTCGGGCTGTCTGCGGGCACATTGTGATCCACAATCCAGACCAGCTTGCTGACATCCGCGATATGCGGATGCTTTAATTTATTGTGATACATATCAATGGTGAGATGCGTGGTTCCGTCATTGCTCATCAGCTGATCCACTTCCACCGTGTGGATGTCGCCGGCCTTTACCTCGTCGACACCGGCCGCAGCAGCAATGATTTTTTCCGCCATTGTCATTCCCATATTTTCTGTCCTCCGTATCTATGAACGTTCTATCCTTTTCATTTACTCATAATGATGGCACGCCACACTAGCGGTTCAGCGACGCGATCAATCCGCCCTGGTCCAGAATCCCCTGCATATAGGGCGGCAGCTTGGTGCAGACAAACTCCCGGTCACCCACCGTGGCAACGCCGTCAGTCAGAGACAGCTCCATCTCATCGCCCTCATTAACCGCATCATAAAGATCTTTGCTGACGATGACCGGAAGCCCGATATTGATGGCATTTCTGTAAAATATCCGCGCAAAAGACTTGGCGATCACTGCCTTTACGCCCAGCGCTTTCAGAACTGCAGGCGCCTGTTCTCTGGAGGAACCGCAGCCAAAATTTTCATTTGCCACGACAAAATCTCCCGGCTGCACCTCAGACGCAAAGCCCCGGTTTAAAGATTCAAACGTGTGCTCCTTCATCTCGTCGACCGTCGGGTAAAGCAGATACTGGGACGCAATGATCTGATCCGTATCTACATCCGTGTGAAATCGAAATATTTTTCCCATGTCCATGTTCTCCTACTCATATATTCGCCACTTCCTGATGAAGTGCTGTTTTTCGTACTATTGTTTTATTTTACTACTCTGTTCGGCTCTTATCAATATAAAGCGTCATTCAAATATTGTCAAATAAAAATGGCATGGCGGAATGCCATACCATTTTTTCTTCCTAATACTATATACTTCTATTCAAAGCCTTAGTTATTGATCAGCTTATCCTCGCCGTTCCAGCTATACAGCTTGCGGACTTCCTCGCCAACGATCTCAGCCGGATGCTCTGCCGCTTTTCTGCGCATCGCCTTAAAGTGAACCTGACGTCCGGCAGGAGACATGTCAAGCAGAAACTCTTTCGCGAATGTACCATCCTGGATGTCGGAAAGAATCTTCTTCATCGTCTTCTTGGTCTCGTCGGTAATGATCTTCGGTCCGGTCACATAGTCGCCGTACTCCGCAGTGTTGGAGATTGAATATCTCATACCCGCAAATCCGGACTGATAGATCAGGTCAACGATCAGCTTCATCTCATGGATGCACTCAAAATATGCGTTTCTCGGATCATAACCCGCCTCGCAGAGTGTCTCAAAACCAGCCTGCATCAGAGCGCAAACACCGCCGCAGAGAACTGCCTGCTCACCGAAGAGGTCTGTCTCTGTCTCGGTGCGGAATGTGGTCTCCAGAACGCCGGCTCTTGCTCCGCCGATTGCCAGCGCATAAGCCAGAGCAGTCTCCAGCGCTTTGCCGGTCGCATCCTGCTCCACAGCTACCAGACACGGCACACCCTTGCCGGCCTGATACTCACTGCGGACGGTATGACCCGGTCCCTTGGGTGCGATCATTGTCACATCCACATCCGCAGGGGGAACGATGCATCCGTAATGAATGTTGAAACCGTGTGCGAACATCAGCATATTGCCCGCCTCCAGATTCGGCTCGATATCTTTCTTGTACATATCCGCCTGCTTCTCATCGTTGATGAGGATCATGATGATATCTGCTTTTTTTGCAGCTTCAGCGGTTGTATAAACCTCAAATCCCTGAGCTTCCGCTTTTGCCCAGGATTTGCTGCCCTCATACAGGCCGATGATGACGTTGCATCCGGACTCTTTTGCGTTCAGCGCATGTGCGTGACCCTGGCTGCCGTAGCCGATGACCGCGATAGTCTTTCCCTCTAAAGCGGCAAGATTACAGTCTTCCTGATAATAAATTTTTGCTTCTGACATGACTTATCCTCCATAAACATTGTATTATTTTTATATAAAAATGCATCCCACGGCAAAGCAATTGCGGGGTCTGTATTTTATGTACCATCAGTTATCTGATATTATATTACCGCCGGATGAAAAAATCCGAGCCATTATTCCGGCATATAACTCCAAATCGTTAGTCCAGCATTCTGACATCCTTATCGCCGCGGCTTAATCCCGTCTCACCGGTCCTCGCCAGCTCCAGAATATCGTACCCTTTCACCAGATCAATAAAAGCATCCAGCTTCCTCTGCTCACCGGTCAGCTCGATCACCATGGAATCACTGCTGGCATCCACAATCTTAGCCCGGAAAATATTCGCCACGGCAAGAATCTCCTGCCGGTCGATGTCCCTCGCCCGAAGCTTCACCAAAATCAGTTCCCGGCAGACAGAATCGCCATCCTTAAGCGCCTTGATATCAATCACATCCTCCAGCTTGGCCAGCTGCTTCTGAATCTGCTCCAGCACCAGCTCATCGCCTCTCGCCACCACCGTCACCCTCGTAAAACGGGGATCCGCTGTCACGCCCGCGGAAAAGCTGTCGATATTGAACCCCCGACGGCTGAACAACCCTGAAATGTGGCTGACCACGCCCGGCGTATTTTCTACTAATAAAGAAAGAACCTGTCTTCTCTCCACGGTATCGCCTCCCACGCTGTTACTGTCCTGAGTCATAACAACTTTCCTCATTCTAGCAACAAGTAATTTCTTTGTCAAGGGTCAAGACCCTCCGCAGAGATAAGTTTTGCAGCGTTTTCTGCCCCTTTATGAAAATCAACCTGGGAAACAGATACATAAAATCAATATTTGCCAGGAAAAATACTCTGTGGTATAGCGAAAAGAAAAAACAAAGGAGCACTACGTTATGGAAATACAGTACTTTAAAGATTTCAGCCCCGCCCTCGGCCGGGACATGGAGTGCAAGGTCTACGGTCATGCCGGCCGCCCCGTACTCTTCATCCCCTGCCAGGACGGCCGTTTTTTTGACTTTGAGAATTTTAAAATGATCGATTACTGGAGACCCTGGATCGATGACGGGAAAGTGATGGTTCTCTCGATCGACACCATCGACCAGGAGACCTACTCCGCCGACTGGGATCCCGCCGTGCGGATTCGCCGCCACGAGGACTGGATCCGCTATATCACCGACGAAATGGTTCCTTTCATCACCTCCATGGCTTCCGAGCGCAACGGCTGCGCACCGGACGGCGTCATTGCTTTCGGCTGCAGCCTCGGCGCCACCCATGCGGCAAACCTGTACTTCCGCCGCCCCGACCTCTTCGACGGTCTGCTGGCGCTCAGCGGCATCTACAGCACACAGTACGGGTTCGGCGATTACATGGACGAGCTGGTCTACGCCAACTCCCC
>JAJQCB010000079.1 GCA_021203005.1 Clostridiales bacterium
CATGTTGCTGGGCACTTGAGTACCATGTTTTTAGAGAAACGACGGAAGTCAGGTTGTATCATTTATATTGTATCTGCACAAAAGAATTTGTCAACACCTTCTATATTGCATTGTGTGTATCTATCTTATCATCACCATTCGCATCTTACCGTCCGTTTTGTTAGCACTCTTTTTACAAGAGTGCTAATTTTCTATTGACTTTTCCGGTTTCCGGTATTATAGTAGTCCATAGCTTAAAATTATTCATTGAAATGAGGAGTGATTACAATGGCAAACAAACAGGGAAGTCTTTCCATTAACAGTGAGAACATTTTTCCAATCATCAAGAAATGGCTCTATTCCGACCATGATATCTTCTACCGCGAGCTGATCTCCAACGGCTGCGACGCGATCACCAAACTGAAAAAACTGGATATGATGGGCGAATACACGCTCCCGGATGATTACGAACCGAAAGTCGAGGTCCGCGTGAATCCGACCGAGAAGACCATCAAGGTTATCGACAACGGTCTCGGCATGACCGCCGATGAGGTGGACGAGTACATCAATCAGATCGCTTTTTCCGGCGCCACGGATTTCCTCGAGAAATACAAGGACAAGTCCAGCGACGATCAGATCATCGGACACTTCGGTCTCGGTTTTTACTCCGCATTCATGGTGGCGGATGAGGTGCATATTGACACCCTCTCCTACCGGGAAGGCGCCGCGCCGGTCCACTGGGTCTGCGACGGCGGCACAGAGTTTGAGATGGGCGACGGCGAGAAAAACACGGTCGGCACAGAGATCACCTTATTTTTAAATGAGGATTGCCTGGAGTTCGCCAACGAATACCGTGCCCGCGAAGTGCTGACCAAGTACTGCTCTTTCATGCCCACCGCTATTTATCTGGCAAACGAGACGGCCGAGACCCAGTATGAGACGATTCTGCCGGATGAAAAGACCGACAAGGACGTGGTTGTCGAGACGATTGTCGAGGAAGCGAAAACCGAGGAAAAGGAAAATGAGAACGGCGAGAAGGAGATCGTGGAGGTGTCCCCGCGCACCGAGAAGTTGAAAATCGTAAAGCGCCCGGTTCCGTTAAATGATACCCATCCGCTCTGGACCAGACACCCCAACGAGTGCAGCGATGAGGACTATAAAAAGTTTTACCGCACGGTATTCCAGGACTACAAGGAGCCTCTGTTCTGGATTCATCTGAACATGGACTATCCGTTCAACTTAAAGGGCATTTTGTACTTCCCGAAAATCAACACCGAGTACGACTCCATTGAAGGAACGATCAAGCTCTACAACAACCAGGTATTTATCGCGGACAACATCAAAGAGGTTATTCCGGAGTTCCTGATGCTCTTAAAGGGCGTCATCGACTGCCCGGACCTGCCGCTGAACGTTTCCCGAAGCGCCCTGCAGAACGATGGATTTGTGAAGAAGATTTCCGAGTACATCACCAAAAAGGTCGCAGATAAACTCACCGGCATGTGCAAGACCGACAAGGAAAGCTACGAGAAATACTGGGACGACATCAGCCCGTTCATCATGTTCGGCTGCTTAAAGGATGAAAAGTTCTGTGATAAGATGAACGATTACATCCTCTTTAAGGGTATTAACGGCAAGTATCTCACTCTGCCGGAACTCTTAAAAGCCGAGGAGGAAAAGAAAGATGCCGCGGCAGACGAATCTGAGGAAAATGCCGCCGGAGCAGACTCCGCAGATGCAGACGTTGTCGATGCGGATGTTGTCGACGCAGATTCAGCAGATGACGAAAGCGCGGATATGGACGATGAGGAAGAAAAAGACACCCGGAAAACCGTCTACTATGTCACCGACGAAAACCAGCAGGGTCAGTACATCCGGATGTTTAAGGAATATGACATGAACGCCGTCATCCTGAACCACAACATTGAAACCTCATTCATCACCCAGCTGGAGCAGCGCAACCAGAATTATAAGTTCATGCGCATTGACGCCGACGTCACCGACGCGCTGAAAGAGGATGTCTCCGAGGAAGACTTAAAGGCAGCTCTGGACAGCCTGACGGAAACTTTCCGCAGTGCCCTCGGCAAGGAGAAGCTGAATGTCAAAGTAGAAAAGCTCAAAGACGCCTCCGTAGCCTCTGTCATCACCCTCTCCGAGGAGGGACGGCGTATGCAGGATATGATGAAGATGTACAACATGTACGGCATGGATCCGTCCATGTTCGCCGGGGACGAGACGCTGACCTTAAATGTCAGCAACGCTCTGGTCAACTATATTCTGGAAAATGCGGACGGCGAGCATGTACCAACGTTCTGCAAACAGCTCTATGACCTGGCTATGCTCTCCAACCAGCCGCTGGCTCCCGAAGCCATGACTGAGTTTGTGGCGCGCAGCAACGAGATCATGCTGATCCTGGCAAACCAGAAGAAGTAATACAGATATATTGTGTCATAAGAAACCGTATACTTCAGCACTTTACACACCAAGGGCTTTCCTATGATATAAACATTCTCAAAAAGGCCGGCAACCTTATGTGTCTCAAAAAACACATGGTTGCTGACCTTTTTTCGTGCTCCTTCTATAAGCAATGTAAATCCGTTTTTCTATTACCGTTAGCAGCCCTCTTATCTTCCGGCAGAAGATTACTGCTCAAAATAAGCATCATAAATTTCCTCAAAGGACGCTCCATTCAATTCCAGGCTCGTATCGACAGTCACCTCACCCCAGACATCTTCGTTTAAAACAGAATCCAGCTGTTCCGTATAGCTGCTGTAAGCGCTGGTCACCGCATCCTCCATTCTCTGACTGACTACATTTTCCTTGTTTTCCTCGGTCAGTTCTTCATTAAAATAGTTCGTGCAGTAAAAAATATAATACTTGTCATCGATTTCGATAACATCACTGCAGTCGCCGGTATCCATGGCAAACAATACCTCTGTCACTTCGTCGTCATAATCGAAACGGCTTACCGATAAAGACAGCGTGTCACTCTCGCTATAGGACTCCGCCAGAGAATCAAAATCAGAGCCCGATTCTACCTGTGCCAGCAAATCTGCCGCAGTCTCCGCATCGGAAACGCAGATCTGCTCCACCTCCATCACGCGCGCCTCATCATCGCTGACCTCCTGGGATACACTTTCCGTCAGGCTTGTATAAAGCTTCTCTGCAAGAAGATACCGCTCGAACAGCCCTGCAGCTGTTTTTTCGTCAATGCCCAGATACTCCAGCTCTGCCTGCGACAATTCCCCGATGTATTCCTGCGCTGCAGTCTCCGTCTGCGCTTTCTCATCCTCTGTAAGATCTACTTCCTGCTCAGAGGCTATGACATCCAGCGTATAAACCTCCGCCAATTGAGAAACTGTCAGATCCTTGATATATTGCTCCAGGCTTTCAGAAGCTCCGGAATCCTGATTCCACAGATCAATCCCATAGAGGCTCGCATATTCTTTCTGATACTGCAGAAGAATTATCTTCGTCTCCTCGACCGTGCACTTCTCGCTGCCCACTGAGAACACATAGGACTGTGTGACAGTTGAGACAATGGGGATGCTGGAAGAACAGCCCGCTGTCAGGAGGACTGCACCAAAAAGGAACCCTAACATGATAAATCCAGCGCTTTTTTTCATCATTCTTTTATAGCAGTTTTCTCCCTTTGTTTTCTTCTGTTCTCTTAATATTTGAGATAATTTTATCATTAGCAGTCTTTCTCCGTCTTATTATTTGCTGATTAAGGCGACAAAAGAGTTATGCCAGAACAACCAGATATCTCCCGTCCGGAAGTGGAAACACCTCATCTGCTTTCTCAAAATCCGCCTTTTTCATGCCGGAAATGTCCGCACCATACTCATCAAAGCAATCCCGGACCTCACGTATATTTTTGCAGACGGAAGCCATACAGATCTCCAGAAACTCCTCCGCCTCATCCGGCGTCTCCGCCACGCGCTCCGGAAATAATTGCAGCTGTTTATCTAAAAAAGTCTGAATACAGATATCGTCATATTCACTCATTCATCCATTCCGCCTTTCATCATGTATCAATTGAATCGGTAATATCTTAACGCAGTAAACGCACCGCTCATTACCAAAATAATTATATCTGTTTTTTCCTGATCGCGCAACAAGAGATACTCTTAATCTTTACCCGTGTTGTAGTTGTGTTATTTATCAGAGATTAACCAGATTTCTTAAATGTTCTCTATACAGACTATGTTATCATTCATTCCAATCCCGGCTAAACTCCAGCATCTCATGATACAGCCTCGCAACCGGCAGGCCCACCACATTGTTATAATCGCCCTGAATTCCCCGGATATATTTCCCGCAGATTCCCTGAATCCCATAGGCTCCCGCCTTATCGAGCGGGTCTTTCGTGTCAACATAGTCCCGTATTTCCTCTTCTGTCATGGGATAAAATGTCACGTTCGTCTCTTCAAAAAAAGTATGTTCCTCACATTTTTCTGTCTCCAATCGGATCAGGCACACACCGGTATACACCTGGTGCGTTTTCCCCGACAAACTGCGAAGCATCCGACAGGCGTCGGCTTCATCCGCCGGTTTACCCAGAATTTTACCTTCATTCACCACAATCGTATCTGCTCCGATGGCAAGAACACATTCCTCAGATATCCCTTTCGCGGACCGCCCGTATTCCTCCCTTACTTCCTTCGCCACGGCTCCGGCCTTCTGTGCTGCAAGTTCCATCACAATCTCTGACGGAATCTCTTTTGTAATCACTTCTTCGCCTCCAGACGGGATTACCTCAAACTCCGCTCCCAGGCGGGCCAGCAATTCTTTCCGCCTCGGGGAGGCCGAAGCCAGTATGATTCTGTTACATTTCATTCGATCTGTTCCTCCTCAGGAGACTGAGATAATCTCATCCAAACGGAAAGAATAAATCAGCACCTCTTTCACTTTTTTATCCTGAAACCGCCGGTTCAGAGCCTCCGCATAGAGCAAAAGCTGCTCCCGGTACCGCGTCACCAGTTCCTCCGGACGGCTCACACGATCTGTCTTATAATCGAGCAGCACGATTCCGTCCTCCTCTTCCCAGAAAACATCAATGATACCCTGTACCAGCACGGACTCCTCCGAATCCGCCTCAGTCCAGACCTGCCCGGCCGGCAGATCCATCACAAAAGGCTGTTCTTTCGTCAGCCGTCCCTGCCTGGCCGCTTTCGACATCCGCCCTGCGATTTCTGCGGAAAGGAAACCCTCCAACTGGTGCAGGTTCAATAGCTGCGCTTCCTCCGGGCGCATCCGTCCCGCGCGGACAAACTGCTCTGTCTGCTCCTTCAGCCAGGGATTCGGAAGTGGCTCCGGCACCGCGGCAAAGTCAAGGCATTCCAGAAAACGATGCACCGCGGTTCCCTTCAGAGCGCCGATATTTTCCTCCTGTGCCTGCACAAATTTCGGCAGATACGGCGTCGGTATCTCTTCCGGGAAAAGGCTCTGCTCCCCGCTCTCCTCCAGGATTTCCCTCGCCTCCTCCATCGCGCGGTGTTTGATCTCCGACACCGACACTTTCTGTTTTAGGGCGCCGGTCTCCCGGTAAGGATATTTCCAGGATAGCTTTTCATCAAGAGCTCTGTAGGCGTTCTCATCCACCTGCCGCAATTCTTCCGTCAGCTTATCCCGGCTCGCGGACATCTCCCGCTGTCTGCTGCTTTCGTTCTCCAGCCGTTCTTCCAGACGGACCGTCTGCAGCGGGTACTTATCGCCATAAGAAGAAAGTGCGGGAAATACCCAGTCCCAGTAGCATTTCGCGTCCATCCGGAGCGAAAAATCCAGTTTTTCAAACCTTTCCATGCCGCGGCGGGCTGTCTGCTCATTTTTCGGCTTTATCCCGGTCAGAATCAGTTTCTCTTTCGCCCGGGTCAGAGCCACATACAGAATCCGCAATTCCTCCCCCAGATTTTCCTTTTTCGTCTCAACGGAAAAAATCCGGCGAATCAGTGTGTCGGTCTTCGTCCTGTTCTCCGCGTCAAAATACTTCAGACCAATCCCGTATTCCGGATGAAAAATCATCCTGTCGCGCTCATCCTGCATGTTGAATTGTTTTCCCATACCGGCAAGAATGACCACGGGAAATTCCAGTCCCTTGCTCTTGTGGATTGTCATCAGCCGCACTGCGTTCTCCTGCTCGCTGACTGTCTCCGCCTCGCCGTAGTCCACCGCATACTTCATCAGCCGGTCAATATAACGGATAAAATGAAACAATCCGTGATAGCTGGTCTTCTCGTATGCGATTGCTTTCTCCAGAAGCATATCCAGGTTCGCGCGTCTTTGCTCCCCGGCCGGCATGGCTGTCACATAATCGCGGTAGCCGGTCTCATCATAGATCTGCTGAATCAGGGTGTGAATCGGTGTGTAGGGAACGCGCTGACGGAACGAATCCAGCAGCGCCCGGAAATTTCTCAATTTATTTCTGAGTTCTGAATCTGCAATATCTTTCTTCTCATTTTTAACAGATTCTGAAAGATTCTCTGTGACGCCCTCTTCCTGTTTTCCAGGCTCTCTGACGCAGACAAAAAAAGGTCTTTTTTCATCATACACCCGGATTTTTGCAAGCTCCTCCCCCGAAAAACCGCCGATATACGACCGCATTACCGTCGTCAGCGGCACATCCTGGCTGGGATTATCCAGCACCCGCAGCATTGACAGAACGACCTGCACCTCCCGTGCGGAAAAATAACCGGTCTGAGATGGCAGGCGAAGCGGAATTCCCTCCTGTTCAAATACGGTCTGAAACGCTTCCGACCAGCCGGAGAGGGAGCGGAGCAGAATTACCACATCGCGGTATTGCTTTCCCGGTATCTCCTCCTTACCGACCAGTTTCCGGATGCGCTGCGCCACCACCCGCGCCTCTGTGACCCGTTTGTCCCTCTCAACCGGGTCCTCCTCTATCAGCAGGCACTCCGACCCGCAGCAGGATGCATCTGCATAATCCGTAAAGCTGCCGCCCAGATAAAGAGCCGCATCGGCGTCATATGCGATATTTCCAAGATCTTTTCCCATAATCCGCCCGAAAATATCGTTGACGACATCTATCACCTCGCTCCGGCTCCGGAAATTCTTATGCAGATCAATCCGCTGTGTCCGGCTCTCCTGCGTGGAAAAATTCTCATATTTTTCCATAAAAAGCTCCGGCCTGGCCAGGCGGAAACGATAAATGCTCTGCTTCACATCCCCAACCATAAACAGATTTTCCCGGTCTTCCGGGATACCGGAGATCGCGGTCAGCAGCGCTTCCTGGACATAGTTACTGTCCTGATATTCATCGATCATGACTTCCTTAAACTGTTCCCTGTACTCCGCCGCCGTCTGCGTAGGCTGTTTCGTCTCCCGGTCCACCAGAATCTGCAGCGCCATATGCTCCAGATCCGAGAAGTCCAGAATATTCTTTTTTGCTTTTTCATCCGAAAAAGCTGCGGAAAAAGCTTTTGTCACATCCACCAGCGTCTGCACCATCGCCCCGGTTTTCTGCATGACAGCAAGCTGCTCCTGTATATCCGAAGCAAAATATTTTTCCGAAAACTCTTTGATCTCTGCTTTCATCCGGTCGCGGGTCTCCTTTACCGCTGACCTCTTTTCCTCACTGCCCCGGTATTTTCCGCCGCCCGGCAGGGATTTAAACTTTATGGTCCGCAGCGCATTCTGCCAGCGGAGCAGGCGGGAGTTTTCTTTGCTCTGCCTGCTCATCAGCAGGGTTTGCTCAGGCTCTTCCTTCGGACCATTCTGACTAACAGCAGCCAACAGTTCTTCCAGCTGGCGCAGATCGTCCCGCACCACACCCTCATAGCGCTGCGGCCCGTCCTCATCCAGCGTCAGCCGGTAAACCTCCCGGTACTGCCCCACCAGTTCCTCCAGTCTGACCTGAAGATAATCGAGAAAATCCTGCACCCACTTCTTCTCTTCCAGTTCTTCTGCTTTATCGGCTTTATACTGCCCCGCACAGGCGTCGAGCCACTCCCCGGGCCAGGGATAACTCTGGGAAAAATCATAGAGCCGAAGCATCATCTCCCGGATCCTGCTATCGCTTTTCGCGCCGGCATAACTATCCGCGAATCTTAAAAAAGTGGGATCTCTCTCCTCATAAAACCGCTCCAGCACCTGATCACATACATCTTCCCTCAGAAGCTTCAGCTCTCCCTCATCCGCAATCCTAAATCCCGGTTCCAGATTAATACGGTGAAAATGATTCTGCAGGACAGATTTGCAGAAACTGTCAATCGTCGTAATCTGCGCATTGTGAATCAGAGAAATCTGCCGCTGCAGATGTGCATCATCCGGTTCCTGCTCCGCCGCTGCCTCGATGGCCCGAAGCACCCGCTCCCGCATCTCAGCGGCCGCCGCGTTGGTAAACGTCACGACCAGCAGTTCATCCACATCCACCGGGTTCACCGGGTCTGTGATCATCGAGATAATCCTCTGCACCAGCACCGCCGTCTTGCCGGATCCGGCCGCCGCGGAAACCAGCATGCTCCGGTCTCTCAGGCTGATCACCTGCTGTTGTTCGGGAGTCCACCTGACTTCCGGTTTTTCCTCCCGGTTCTCCTTATTCAATTGATGTAAGCTGTCATTTCCTGTTTCTGACATAACGACCTCACTCTACCTTTTTCACAATAGCAATGATCCGAACAAAAACGGTCTCCATTATCATCCGTAGCCGAAGCCCCTCAGCAATTTAATAGTTTCCCCAGCTGTGAAAGACTATAGTTTAACGGTTTTCCCGCAGCCTTTCCCAGATTTCCTCATCTTTCAGAAACTCTTCTCTCTTATATTCATAACCGCCCACCTTCGGGTCAAATCCGCAGACGCCCCGGTACGCGCAGTAATCGCACCCTGTCTTATCCCCCAGACGATACGGCCGCACATTAATATCACCCTCTATCATCCGCCTGCCCTCGTCCTCCATGCACCGGCCCACATAGTCCGTCAGCAATTTAAAATCCTCCGTCGACGCCGCCGAGGTTCCGGTCTTGCTGAGCGTCAGATCTTTTTTCAGAGCCACCGGTATCACATCCGATTTCTTATTCTGCAGCAGTTCCCGGTCCATGTGAAGATAGACATCCGGCTCCCGGTTCACCAGGCCATTCGGTTTCATCTGTGCGAGAATCCTGTTCGCGACCTCCTCCGGCTGTGCGACCTCCGCCTCCACCATAGGGTCGTCCAGATGATAATACAGAATACCTGCGGGCACAATCTCCTTATCCGGATAGTCCTTTTGCAGTTTTTCCATCGCTGCGCTCAGATAAAGCACCAGCTGAAGCTGTTTCCCGTAATAAAGCGAAAGCAGCTGAAACTTTGTATTGCCCGACTTATAATCCACGACCTTTACATAGATCCGGTCGTCTTTTTCATAGAGATCTACGCGATCCACACTGCCCACTGTCCGCATCAGAGATTCCGGCGTCAGCCGGTCAGCATGAGAAAACTCCACCTCGTAGCCTCCGGGCCGGAAATCACCGCGCCGCATCTGTTCATGAATCGCCCAGATACTCCTCCGCATAATCCGGTAAATCCGCTCCAGGACATAGGCACTGCGGGAGGACTCCAGAAGCGATTCATTCGGCATTTCCAGCACAGCTTCCTCCATCGCTTCTCTTAATATCTCGTCCTGCTGTGATTCCGTCACATCCTCCCATCCGCAGGATTTTTCCAGACGGGTGCAATATTTCTGCAGAATCGCGTGGAACATCGTCCCCATATCCAGGCTCTCAAAGGTAAACTCTTTCCGGTCCGCCAGCTTCAGACCGTATTCCAGAAAATGTGCAAAAGCGCACCGCGCAAACAGCTCCAGCCTGGTGACGGAATTAACCAGAACCGTGCCGTACAGCAAACGCGCCAGGTCCGCCTCCAGATATTCTCCGTTGTATGTCATAAAATGAACATCCATCATACTTTGGATGCGGGGCGCCCATTCTTCCTGACTCATGTACCAATGATGGAGGGCTTTCCATGACTCGAGACCTGACTCCCTTCCTCCCGGTTTCAACCTCTCATCTTCTTCCGGAATCGCCTTTTCTTTTACCTCTCTTTCCCGCCGCTTCAGTTCCTCCTCCGCCAGCGTCAGTCCTTTCAACCAGGTCTCCACGCTGCTCTTCGCTGTCACAACAGGCAGAAATGCCTCCGCTTCGATTTCACGCAGCTCCGCTCCCGGGAATAACTTCTGCAGCGTGCCGATCAGGTAGGACGGGCGCACCGCTTTCCCTTCCCCATCCATTCTGCTATAGGTCAGATAAAGCGCATCCGACGGTTTGGTCAGATTGAGATACAGGTAAAAACGCTGCAAAAACATCTGCTCCCGCTCGCCCGGCGCCAGTTCCATCCGGTGGGATTCCATCACCTCGCGGTCATACTGGGATAAAATACTCTGGCGGCCTGCTTTTTTCGGTATCAGGCCATCGTTCACGCCGAGAAAAAAGAGAACCTTCACACCGTCCAGACGGGTCCGCTCAATATCCCCCAGGATGACGCAATCGTTTCCCTGCGGAATTGATCCGACCTTTGCGGAGGAAAATCCGGTCTCCAGCACATCCGCATAATCCGCCGCGGACAACTTCTCCTCCCCGAGCAGGTCAACCATCTTGTCAAATAGGTCGATCACAATTTTATAAATCTGACGGTAAGCGGAAGCCTGCAGCTCCTCTCCGCTTTCTTCAAACGCCTCCTGTTTTTCCCGCAGCTGTTCCTCCGCCGAGAGATTGCACAAAAAAGCATAGAGTGCTTCCGTCCTCTCCCGCACCGAAGCTTCTTTCTTCTGCAAAACAGAAATTATCGTCTCGGTCTGCTCCAGCAGGCGCTCCCGCAGTCTGTTTAGCGCCTCTAATTCACGCTGCGACTGCTCTTTATCCTCCTGCACTCTGCCGTGACGGGCAAACGGCTTAAGGAACCGCTTTTTCCACCGGGAAATTCCCCGGATGCCTTTCTCAATGCAGTAATTTTCCAGAAGATCTGTCTCCTCCCCGCGAAATCCGGCAAGGCCCGTCCGCAAATAGCGGAACACGCTCTCATAGCTGTAATTATTCTCCGCCATCTCCAGAACAGCGCGAATCAGTTCAATCAGCGGATGATAGAGAATCGACTGTTTTTTATCAGCAAAATAAGGAATATCATAGAGAGAAAAAACAGTATCCGCATAATTTTCATAGCACTCCACATTGCCGCTGACGATAGCAAAATCCCGGTAATGATAGCCCTGCTCCCGCACAAGAGAAGAAATCTCCGCCGCCGCGAACGCAAGTTCCTCCCTGGGAGAAGAAATTGAATAAAACTGCAGGCGTCCGCCGCACTCCCCCTCGTAAGCCGTGCCGCGCAGGCGAAACAGGTTCTGCTCCAGATGAGCCAGAACAGGATTCTTTGCAAACCGGCTTTTTTCATGCGCCTCAATCCGGATTGGCTCCGCGATCGGAAACGAGACGTCATAAGCCGCCGCCAGGAGAGCATTTACCATCTTATGGCTCATATAAAAAAGCTCCTGCATCTGCGGGTTTTTGCAGCTTCCCGCGCCGGGCTTTTGATTGCCCAAAAACAACGGTTCTCTCACATCCAGCGTCACTGTGACGTAAAGATCAGAAACCAGACACATCAGCCGCCGCACCAGATTCATCTGCACCGGCGTGAAACCGGTATACCCGTCAAAGACGATCACCGAATCTTTTAAAAGCGCAGAATCATCCGCCACATCCATCAGCACCTCCAGCACCTTTTCCGCAGTCACATAATCATCGCGCAGATAGTCCTCAAAAGCACGATAAATATGCAAAATATCCTGCAGTTTAAACGAAAGCGCCGAATCCGCCTTTAGTTCATTTAAGAAATCCTCCAGATCTTCCGGGGTAATTCCATACTGCATCAGTTCAGAAATGACAGACTTCAGTTCGCCGATGTAACCCATCTTCGTCAGATTCCCCTTAAGGATCGTCAGCCTGTCCTCATTCTCCTCCACAATCCGCCGCAGCACCAGGCTTTTTCCGGTCTCCTCCATCACCGTGTGATGAATTCCCAGCTCATCGAACACCCGATAAGCCAGACGTTCAAAGCTGACCACATCGACATTCATGATCACATGATGCGGCGAACAGTCCACCAGACGCCGCTGCGTCTTCAGCGTAAACTGCTCCGGAACCACAATTAAAAAATGCTGATACGGCGCACGCTCCGCCATATCAGCGACTTTGTGATAAATGTATTCTGATTTTCCGTTGCCGGAATTGCCGTAAATAAAGGTAAGCGCCATCTCTATCTTTTCCCCATATAAATA
>JAJQCB010000187.1 GCA_021203005.1 Clostridiales bacterium
GCGGATTCCGGACTTTCACCGGTTAGAAACGTGCGCCGCCAGGCACACGTCAAAAACAGCGAAGACTGAAAAATCTTCGCTGTTTTTATTATAATACTTGTTTCAGGAAATCATCTGCTGACGTCATTCGGCTGACGTTCCATAATACACCGTATTACTCCGACACAGATCCCTCATCCTCTTCCTCGACCTGGAAGCTCTCCACTTCCGTCGCCAGCGTGGAAGTGACAATGGTGCTGTCCACCAGGTACACAGTATCGTTGTTCGTATCATCCGCGTCATCGGTCACCTGCAGGTAATAGCCTCCGACGATATCATTCTCTGATCCGAAACAATAGGTCAGGGAACTGCCATCCGAGAATACCACCGCGAACATCTGCACCGGACTGTCGACGCCGTACTCAGAGTTGTCCTCCACATCCTCGATGACGCTGTCCGCCGTCACCTCGCTCATCTCAGTCAGAAAATCCTCAATCGTATCGGTATCCAGCTCCATCGTGGTGTCGCCCATGTAGGTCCACACATCGTCCTCGAGGCTGAACATGACCAGGTTGTCATCCAGCAGATACGTGAAAGCGGTGACATCGCTGACATCAAACTGATTGACATAGACAACAGCGGCTTCCTCCTCCGCCTCTTCCTTCGCCGTCTTCGCTTTTTTTCCGAAAATCACGCCCACCAGGGCGGCGACGATGGCCGCCAGCACGATAATCAGCACTATATATTGTTTTTTTCTCATGATAAATCTCCATTCCGCCGCACATTACGCGGCACTGCAAAGACTATGGCAGAAATAGCTTCGCCCCTGCAGTGAACTCTGCATTACGCTTTTCTTCTCCTGTACCAGATCAGGATTCCCACAACAATCAGGACAACCGGAATCACGATAATCAGGACAACAGCACTGATATACACCACAGCCTGGCTGATGGTGAGATAATCATAGGAATATTCCTTCGCATCGATGGATACGGTAACCTCTGAGGTGGAATATCCGCTGACGATTCCCTTAAAGAGCGCCAGGTTCTGACCGGAAACATAGCTGTCCACGTTGTCGTTGAACGCCAGCACGGACGCAATCACCGTGATCTCCGCTCCCGTATCCGAGTCTACCACATTCGCGCCGAGAATGAAAGTCCCTTCTTCATCCCCATCCTCCTTGCTGTAGGTTGTCATAGTATCGATATTTGTCTTAATATATGCGTTTTCCGAAGTCTCCAGCAGAGAAGTAAAGGTCAGTGTCTCCGAGTCCTCCTCTGTGTTCGTCAGCGCCTGCGCGTCCACGATCATCACGTAGCCTTCCACATTGCCCGTCACGTCGGCGGACTGCACATCGGGCAGCAGATAGAACGGATACTGGTAGCAATACTGCGAATCGCTCTCCATCACGACGCCCTGGGTCACTCCGACTCCGTACTCCGCGAGAATCGAGTCAAAGTTTGTCATGTCCCCAGTCGCCTCGTAGGAGGTCGTGATCAGCGCCTTTCCTCCCGCAGCCAGATAATCGATGACCTTCTGTGCGTCGTCCTCTGAGAAATCAGAGGTCGGGCCGTTGATGATCAGCGCCGCCGCATCATCGGGAACCTCGTCTTCCGTCAGCAGCGTCATGCTTTCCACGGAAAGATTCATTTTTTCCAGAGCCTCTGTGAAGGAAGAATCCAGATCAGTCTCTCCGTGTCCGGTGATGGTGTAAACCGTCTGCATATCGCCGCTGGTCACGTAACTCAGAGCACTGGTAATCTGTCCTTCGCCGTCATACGCGCTGATACTCTGCGTATAGGTGGAATAATCGATGGTATATTCATAAATATCGTCATAGTCGATCACCTTGGAATATTCTTCCCCGGCCACAATCAGGCTTCCTTCCGTCGGAGCAGTATCCGTGTAGGTGGTATAAAAATTCGGGGATACGGTCGGATCCACATATTCCACTGTGATATGATCGCTGTATTCCTCATAGTGTTTCAGCGTTTTGCTCACCACAGTGTCTGCATCATCCTCCGCCTCCAGCACGTAGATGGTCACATCCTCATCCAGCGCATCGAGGAATGTGCAGGTATCCTCCGTCAGGGTATACAGCTTCTGATTCGTGACATCAACATTTTTCACACCCTCGGGAAGCTGTGCCGCCAGCACATTTACCACAACCACAATCGCTGCGCCGATCACCACAAAGGTGGAGTTAAACACGCCGCGGCGGATTTTTTTCGAGCTGACAGACCACCGGTGCTTCTGCACGAGCTGGCAGGTAAAAAAGAGGAACAGCGCCGTGCCGGATATATAATAGATAATTCCTGTAACATCCACCACGCCGGATAGGAAATTATCCATGGGCTGGGCAATCGCGAAACAATTCAGAATTTTGGTCAGAATGTTCTCTGTACTGGAAATAAGGCTTGCAATACTGGCCATCATGTAACAGAGGAACAACACGCCAAACGAGAGTACCGCCGCAATCACCTGACTCTCCGTCACCGCGGACAGGAAGAGACCGATGGAAATCGCCAGCAGACCGAATAGCCAGATTCCCAGGATCGCCGCATAGCTTTCCCCATAGGGGACCGTGCCGAACCGGTTCATAATCAGCGGGCACAGACAGATCGCGCCGATCGCGATACTGAACACGATCACCATGGCGAAAAATTTTCCAAGTATGACCTTCGGAACCGAGACAGGAGCTGTATATAAAAGCTGGTCTGTCTTCGTTCGCCGGTCCTCCGCCATACTCCGCATTGTCAGTATGGGGATAATCACCAGACAGATAAAGACACTGCTGGAGATTGTATAGGAAAGGTACGGATATCCCATATTCAGGCTGTATGCCCAGAAATACAGGTTAAACACAAAGAAAAACGCCGCCAGGAAAATCCATCCCAGCACGGAGGTAAAGTAAGATTTCACTTCTCTTTTGATAATAGCTTTCATCGATTACTGCACCTCCTTCGCATCTGTCAGTTCCAGGAAGATATCTTCCAGCGACCTGGTCACCACGGACATCTCTAAAAGAACAATCTGATTGCTGACACAGTGGCGGAACACATCCTCACGCACATCACAGCCCGGGTTCGCGGTGATACCCAGGCGGATTTCCGGGATGGCTTCCTGCAGGGAATCTCCGCTGCCAGCTGTTATCGCTTCACTCGATGAATTATCAGCATTTTCCGACGCTTCGTCCGCCGGCTCTTTTTCGCAATTATCTGCAGCCTCGTCTGCCGGTATTTCTTCATAACTCTCTGTCTTTCCTGTCATCTCTTCCGCTGATTCACTTTCAGATTCTCCTGCCGAAGAATTTTCAGGATGGTTTTCAATTACCTCTGCTGCTTCCTGTGCAGGTTCAATATCTTCTTCTTTCTCTGTTTCCGAAAGAATTTCCTGAATCTCGACACTCTTCACGCTTGCAATTTTCTGCAGTTTCTGCGCTTCTTCCCGCGTCGACCGCACCGTCACAGCCAGCTGCTGCGCGCCGCTCATCTCTTCCTCCAGGTGCTCCATCGTATCGCTGGCCACCAGATTACCGTTGGAAATAATAAATACATGGTCGCAGACTGCGCTGATTTCCTGCAGAATGTGGGAACTTAATATAACCGTGTGATTATCCCTCAGCGACTTGATCAGCTCACGGATCTCAATGATCTGCGTCGGGTCCAGTCCCACCGTCGGCTCATCGAGAATGATAATCTCCGGCAACCCCATCAGAGCCTGCGCCAGACCGACTCTCTGCTTATAACCTTTCGACAAATTGTGGATCAGCCGGTCCCTCATAGATGATATCTTTGTCAGATTCATGACATATCTCAGATCCGCCTCCCGGGTGTTGCGGTTTAATTTTTTCAGATCTGCCACGAAATCCAGGTACTCTCCCACTTTCATATCCCCGTACAGCGGCGGCAGCTCCGGCAGATACCCGATGCACTGCTTTGCCTTTTCCGGTTCTTTGTTGATGTCGTACCCGTTGACCAGCACCTCTCCCGCTGTCGCCCCGATATACCCGGTGATAATATTCATCGTGGTAGATTTTCCGGCGCCGTTCGGTCCCAGAAAACCGTAGATATTCCCGGGTTCCAGGGTAAGATTCAGATCATTGACAGCCACATTATTGCCGTATTTCTTCGTCAGATGTCTGATTTCAATCAAAACTGTGTCCTCCTCATTTTCTATCATTCCTGCAGAGTTTATATGAACAAACTCCGCACGGCCAGGGAAATAACTATCCTGCTACCCTTGATACCCGGACACTATCAATTTCTGATCGCGACTGGTGCTCAGTCACTCTCAATGTTCTCCTCCGGGCATTCGCACAGCAAATTCTACTCCTCAGCGTAAAATAGTTTACGCCGGGTTTGTGAAAATATTACGTTGAAATTGTGAAGAAAGTATGAACGGGTATGGCTGAGGTGAGTACATTTGAAATTTAAAAATAGTCTTTCTGACACAAAAACTCAAAGTCCACCGTCAGAATAAGAAACCTCCGCCCATAGGAGCGGAGGTTCCGGAATAATACAGATTAAGTTTTCATCAAATGACCTGATACTTCGCCACAAACACCGGGAAAGTATCTGTCCCTCTGACTTCCTTGCCCTCGGTGATCAGCGCGTTCTTGTCTGTAATGATATGATCCAGTACAGCGCCTTCCTCAACGATGGTATCCTGCATGAGCACACAGTTCTTCACCACCGCGCCCTTGCCGATCTTCACGCCGCGGAAGAGCACACAGTTCTCTACGTTACCTTCAATGACGCAGCCGTCAGCCGCCATGACGTTCTTCACCACCGCGCCGTCAAAATATCTGGTCGGGTTGTCGTCACGAAGCTTGGTGTAAACCGGCTGAGAGAAGAGTGCTTCCAGATTCTCCTCCTCCAGAAGTCTCATATTCTCATCAAAGTATGCTTTCATGTCGCTGATTCGTCCGTAGTAGCCCTTGAACTGGTAAGCGCAGACTTTCAGTTCATCCAGCTTATGTAAGAGAACATCACGCTCAAAGTAAACGCCGCCCTGCATATAGGAATCGCGCACCAGCTTGATCATGAGGTCGCGCTCCATGCAGTAGATATTCATACCGAAGTTCTGGTCGCCCTTTTCCTGCGGGTTGATGTACATCTTTTTCACGACGCCGTCCTCGATGTCGTAGGTGTAATACATTCCCTTGTTCATCAGCTTCGCGGACATAATGCTTTCCGGCAGAGGCTGCACCGTGTATGCACAGGTCACATCCGCACCGCTGTCGATGTGTGCCTGGATGAAATCCTTGAAATCAAAGGACGCTGCAATATTCGTATCGGAAAGAATCACATATTTTTCTTTCTGCGCTTTCAAAAAGCCGATGATGTGGTCCAGAGCTTCGATCCGTCCGCGATAAACATTCATGGACTTCTCCGCGAAAGGAGGCCAGATGGTCAGACCGCCGTTCTTGCGGGCCAGATCCCACTCACGTCCGGATCCGAGATGATCCATCAGAGAATGATAATTCTGACGGGCCAGGACAGAGATATTGGTGATGCCGCTGTTTACCATGCTGGACAGGGCAAAGTCAATCATACGGTAACGGCTTGCAAAGGGGATGGAAGCCATCAGGCGCTCGCTGGTCAGTTCCGGCACGAGCTCATCGTATTGATTGGGGAAAATTATACCGAGTGCACTGTTTACCATACTTCTTCACCGTCCTTTACGTTTTCTCTCACCATCGCGTTGGAGCCGATCTTCGCATCGCTTCCGACATAGACGCCGGGGCCGATGGTAGCGACGCCCTGCGCTTCGCCTTCCTTGACGACGCCAATCGTCGCGTTCTCATCGATGATCGCATTCTCCGCAACGATGCAGTGCTCTACCACTGCGCCTTCCTTGATGATCGCGCCGCCCATCACGACAGCATCTTTCACCACGGCGCCCGCGGCCACCTTGACGCCGGAGTAGAGGATCGAGTGGGACACCTCTCCGTCAATCATGCAGCCATCCGTGATCATGGAATTGTCAATCACAGCGTTCGCGCCGATCTTGTGTCCGGTCATGCCGGCATTGCGGCTGTAAATCTTCCAGTCGTCGTCAAACAGGTTGATTCCGCTGTGCTCCGGATCCAGAACCTCCATATTCGCCTCCCAGAGGGAAGAGATAGTTCCCACATCCTTCCAGTAGCCGCTGAAGTGGTATGCGTACATCCGGCGGTTGTCTCTTAAGAGATTCGGGATGATGTTGTTTCCAAAGTCATTCTCGGACTCCGGATCCGCCTCGTCCTCCTCCAGATACTTGCGAAGCACATCCCAGTTAAATATATAGATACCCATGGAAGCCAGGTTCGACTTCGGCTCTTTAGGTTTCTCCTGGAACTCTGTAATTCTGTCATCCTCGCCGGCCACCATCAGACCGAAACGGGACGCCTCATCCCACGGAACTTCCATAACTGCCACGGAAAACTCCGCGTCTTTCTCCTTGTGGAAACGCAGGAAATCGCTGTAATCCTGCTTGCAGATCTGGTCGCCGGAAAGGATGATCACATACTTCGGATCATACCGCTCGATAAACGAGATATTCTGATAAATGGCGTTCGCCGTTCCCTTATACCAATCCGATCCGTTCGCTCTCTGGTACGGCGGAAGTACATGGATACCGCCGTTTAAGCGGTCCAGATCCCACGGCTGACCGTTTCCGATATACTCATTCAGTACAAATGGCTGATACTGTGTCAGAACCCCCACGGTATCGATGCCGGAATTGACGCAGTTCGAAATCGGGAAATCGATAATACGATACTTACCGCCGAACGGAACTGCAGGTTTCGCCAGCTTCTGAGTCAGTGCATATAAACGTGACCCCTGACCGCCGGCGAGAAGCATAGCGACTATTTCTTTGCCCATTGCCTTGCCCCCCTCTTTCCATTAAAGTTTTATTCGATTCATAATTGCCATCAGGCAATCACAAAACTAAATACAGTATACTATAAATTATACAAATATGAAAGTAATTTTTCTGTTTTTTTGTGTAAAAATTTCGTTACTATTCACAGCCAATGTAGATATAAGTGTAGACTCGTCGTGGCCCAGGCCACCCTCTCTTGCCGCAATGCGGCAATTCACCTTGTGCTGGCACGTAAGAGGATGCACTTATATCTGCATTGAGCCTGTGAAGCAGGAACTCCACCCACATAAGCAAAAAGATGAGCAGCGCTTTTTGCTGCGCCAGACGTGAAACGGCTGCTTTTGCGCATGTGCGGTGGAGGACTGTGAATAGTAACTAGAAAGCAATCCCCTCTCGCAATGGAAAGGGGATAATCTAAAATCATTTTATCGATAAATAATATCGTTCCGGCCAGGTCCGTTGGAGACCATGGTAATCGGAAAGCCAATCTGTTCTTCCACAAACTCCACGTAGTTCCGGCAGTTTTCCGGAAGGTCTTCGTACTTTTTGATGCCGCGGATATCGGTCTTCCATCCCGACAGATACTTTAATACCGGCTTTGCCTTTTCGAGCTTAGCTGTAACAGGAAAATCTGTGGTGACCTCGCCGTCAATCTCATAACCTACGCAGACCGGAATCTCATCCAGATAACCGAGCACATCCAGTACCGTAAAGGCCACATCTGTGGCTCCCTGCAGGCGGCAGCCGTATTTGCTGGCCACACAGTCAAACCATCCCATCCGGCGGGGACGTCCCGTGGTGGCGCCGTACTCGCCGCCGTCGCCGCCGCGCTTCCTGAGTTCATCGGCCTCATCACCGAAGATTTCACTGACAAACGCACCCGCGCCTACTGCGCTGGAGTATGCCTTGCACACAACGATAACTTTCTGAATCTCATAGGGAGGGATACCCGCGCCGATGGCTCCGTAAGCTGCCAGTGTCGAGGAGGAAGTCACCATCGGATAGATGCCGTGATCCAGATCCTTTAAGGTGCCCAGCTGTCCTTCCAGCAGGATTTCCTTACCCTCTTTGATCGCGTTCCACAGGTAGGAGGACACATCGCAAACATAAGGTTCCACCATCTCACGATACTGGTGCAGTGTTTCCAGAAGCTCCTGCGGATCCAGCAATGGCTTGTGATACAGATGCTCCAGAAGGACGTTCTTTGTCTCGCAGATGCGGACCACTTTTTCCTTTAACAGCTCCTCATCAAACAGTTCGCTGACCTGGAAGCCGATTTTTGCGTATTTGTCCGAATAAAACGGCGCGATACCGGACTTCGTAGAGCCGAAAGACTTGCCGCCCAGACGCTCTTCTTCATACTGGTCAAACAGGATGTGATACGGCATCACCATCTGCGCCCGGTCGCTCACCAGAATCTTCGGCTGCGGAACTCCTCTCTCCACAATGCTCTTAATCTCATTGAAAAGGATCGGAATGTTCAGTGCAACACCGTTTCCGATAATGCTGGTCGTGTGGCCATAGAAACACCCGGACGGGAGCGTATGTAACGCAAACTTGCCGTAATCATTTACGATTGTGTGCCCTGCGTTGGCGCCTCCCTGAAAGCGAACGATGATATCCGCTTCTTTCGCGAGCATATCGGTAATCTTTCCCTTACCTTCATCGCCCCAGTTTGCTCCCACTACTGCCTTTACCATTATTGTATCCTCCTTATAATTACTAAAACTCCACTTTCTTCAGATAATAATATGTCATCGTCGCTCTGGCGATTTCCCGCCCGGTGTCATCCGTGATCATCACATCATAGACACAGACGTTTTTTCCTACTTTTATTTCCGCAGATTCAGCAATCAGCTTTTTGCTGCCGATGGCCGGCCGCAGGTAATTGATATTTCCCGAGAGTGTGGTGACAAATCTGCCTCTGCTGGTCGCCGCTGCTCCGCCAATCGTATCCGCGATGGTAAAAATCACGCCGCCGTGAATGGAGCCGATGGGGTTGCCGTGCTTCGGTTTCAGCACGACTTCTCCTCTGGCATAACCTTCCCGGATCTCTGTCGTCTCAAAACCGATTTCCTTTATAAAGCCTGTGTTTCTGATCTCCTTTAATTTCTCGAAATCCATAGTTATGATACTGCTTCCTTCCCACTTATTGCTTACTGCTATCCCGTCTTATCTTTTCAGTATTCCAGCATTTTACTTTACCTTAACATCGCCGTTCTGTTATTTCGCGTTATCACCAATTTTCAGCTCGGGCAAAACACAAACAGATATCATGTCAGCGCCATTTCTCACGGATCAGACAACAACTACACATGAACCGCTTTCGTCGCCGTAACGGCAAGCGCACCCGGCCCGATATGGCAGGAGACACTTAAGGAAAGCGGATGTAATACGATGTCATGGCTCGGGAAAACAGCCTGTACTTCTTTCTTAAACTCTTCTGCAGGCTCCAGGTCATGGGTATATGCCATCGCGATATGGATATTCTCCCCGGTCTCCGAACCAAAGCGAATCCTGCAATCATCCTGAATCTGCTTGATCATGATATTTTTCGCCTGTTTTACCGTTCTCGCTTTCGCAAAGGCATCCAGCTTTTCCCCCTGGATCTGAAGCACCGGTTTTAGCTTTAAAAGAGTGCCTAAAGCCGCCGCAGCCGGTGTGATCCGTCCGCCCTTTTTCAGATAATAAAGAGTATCCAGCATGATGTAGATACTGGATTCCATCTTGTTCTCCATAAGGATATCATGAATCTCCTGCCCGGACTTTCCGGCCTCCGCCAGCATCTTCGCATCTAGCACAGACTGGCGCTGCGTCACGGAGATTCTCTGGTTATCCACTACAAATACTTTTCCGTTATAATCTCTGGCCAGCATCTGCGCGGTAGAACAGGTACTGGATAAACCGCTGGACATCGGGATATGAATGATCTCGTCATAGGCTTTGAGCAGTCTGTCCCAGAGTTCTACAAAATCTCCCACGGTTGGTGCGGAAGTCTTGATATCCGCTCCGGCACTCAGCTTCTCATAGAACTGCTCCTGAGTCAGGGTAATGTCTTCCAGAAACAATTCCTCGTTAATGTAAAACGGCATCGGCATGACATAAACGCCGAGCTCCTTTCCCTCCATCTGCGTGATACCGCTGTTGCTGTCTGTAACGATCGCTACTCTGCCCATTGGGAACCTCCCTGTCTGTTTTTGACCCATACGAAAGTATTATATCATACTTATTAGGTGAAAAGAAGATAAAATTTGTGTTTTTTATCACTTTACTGCGTTAAAAAGCTACGGCGCTTCACTCGCGACACCTTGTGTCGCTCGTTATCCGTATGGCTGCGCCATCTCATACGAAAGCTACGGCGCACGGCTTCACTCGTGACACTTACGTGTCACTCGTTATCCGTATGGCTACGCCATACAGATATGAAAGAAGCCTCTCTGCGCTGGACGAGAATAAATTCTCGCCAGCACAGAGAGGCTTCTTTCCCGCCGTGCGCCGTAGCTTTTTAGCGCTTACATCATTCCCATTCCAGGGTCGCCTGCCGGCATTGCCGGAGTATTTTCTTTAATCTCTGCTACCACAGACTCGGTGGTAAGGAGTGTGGAGGCTACGCTTGTCGCATTCTGCAGCGCGCTTCTGGTCACTTTTACAGGGTCGATAATGCCCTCGGACATCATATCGACATATACTTCTTTCGCCGCATCAAAGCCGATGCCGGGCTCTGCCTCACGTACTTTGTTGATGATAACCGCGCCCTCAAGACCTGCATTGGCTGCGATATAGTAAAGCGGGGATTCCAGCGCTTTCAGGATAACTTTTGCACCGGTCTTCTCATCTCCGTCGAGCGTATCAGCCAGCTTTTCTACTTCCTTTGCCGCATGGATATATGCAGATCCGCCGCCTGCGATGATACCCTCTTCCACAGCTGCCTTGGTTGCTGCCAGCGCATCCTCCATGCGGAGCTTGCTCTCTTTCATCTCTGCCTCGGTAGCCGCGCCGACACGGATTACCGCTACGCCGCCTGCCAGCTTGGCAAGTCTCTCCTGCAGCTTCTCGCGGTCAAAATCAGATGTGGTATCCTCAATCTCCTTGCGGATCTGTGCGATTCTCGCCTGAATTGCAGCCGGATCACCTTCTCCGTCTACAATAATAGTGTTTTCTTTCTGAACCTTTACGGACTTCGCACGGCCGAGCATGTCGATGGTCGCCTCTTTCAGCTCCAGGCCGACTTCCTCGGAAATCACCTGGCCGCCGGTCAGGATTGCGATATCCTGCAGCATTGCTTTTCTTCTGTCGCCATATCCCGGAGCTTTTACAGCTGCCACGGTGAATGTGCCGCGCAGCTTGTTTACGATCAGTGTGGTGAGCGCTTCACCCTCGATATCCTCGGCGATGATCAGCAGCTTCCGTCCGGCCTGCACAATCTGCTCTAACAGAGGAAGAATCTCCTGAATGTTGCTGATCTTCTTATCCGTGATCAAGATATACGGATCATCCAGATTGGCTTCCATCTTATCCATATCAGTCGCCATGTATGCGGAAATATAACCGCGGTCAAACTGCATACCTTCGACCAGATCCAGCTCAGTCTGCATCGTCTTGGATTCCTCGATGGTGATGACGCCGTCGCCGGTTACTTTTTCCATCGCATCAGCTACCATAGCGCCGACTCCCTCATCCCCTGCAGAGATGGATGCCACTTTTGCGATGTGATCCTTGCCGTTGACCTTCTGGCTCATGGAAGCGATTGCATCTACCGCAACATCCGTTGCTTTCTTCATGCCGCGGCGCATGATAATCGGATTCGCACCTGCCTCGAGGTTCTTCATACCCTCTTTGATCATTGCCTGCGCCAGTACGGTAGCGGTGGTTGTACCATCACCTGCCACATCGTTTGTCTTGGTGGCAGCTTCCTTCACCAGCTGTGCGCCCATATTTTCAAACGCATCCGCCAGTTCAATATCCTTCGCAATGGTCACACCGTCGTTAGTGATCAGCGGAGTGCCGTAAGACTTATCCAGGACAACGTTTCTTCCTTTCGGTCCTAATGTTACTCTGACGGTATCTGCAAGCTTATCTACACCTGCTTCCAATGCTTTTCTGGCCTCTGTTCCATATTTTAATTCTTTTGCCATGATGGAAAATCCTCCTTAATCCTGAATTATTCACGGCGACCTGATTTTTCCATATACCAGACACCGATGT
>JAJQCB010000230.1 GCA_021203005.1 Clostridiales bacterium
ACGTTGGATTTACGCCATTTGTCAGCCAAAATCACCAGAATTTACGGGAGAGCCGAAAAAGGAAGCGGAAACTTGACCAAATTAACCAAAACTAACTTAAAAAATGATAAAAAATTAACAAAAAAGAGACAGCTTTTTGTTGTAATTTATTCAATCTGATGATATCATAAAAGCGGATAGTAACTGCCATTCCGGCAGCACTCGGTCTATAAAGTATAGGAGGTATTGTTTTGGAAAATGCAAGCCGTGTTCCGTTCAACGGAACCAAAGAACAAAAGGCGCAGCTTCTGGAGACGATCGCGCAGCTCCGTGATACAAAGGGGTGCCTGATGCCGATCATGCAGAAGGCGCAGGATATCTATGGATACCTGCCGTATGAAGTTCAGAAGCTGATCTCTGACGAGCTGGAGGTGCCGTTGGAGAAAATTTATGGGGTCGCAACTTTTTACTCCATGTTCAACCTGTACCCGAAAGGAAAGTACAGGATTTCAGTCTGTCTGGGGACTGCATGTTATGTCAAGGGCTCCGGCGAGATTTACAGTAAGCTGCAGGAGAAGCTCGGCATCGAGGGCGGCCAGTGTACGCCGGATGGCAAGTTTTCTCTGGATGCCTGTCGCTGCATCGGCGCTTGTGGTCTGGCTCCGGTCATGATGGTCAACGACGATGTCTACGGAAGGCTGACGCCGGATGACATTGACGGTATTCTGGCGAAGTACGACTGATGCTGCCCGAGATATCGCTAAACATTCTGGATATCGCCCAGAATTCTATCGTCGCGGAGGCTTCTCTGATCCAGATTACAGTAGATGAGACCACGGAGGGGCATTTGTTAAAGGCGGAGATTGAGGATAACGGCCGCGGAATGTCGGAGGACACGCTGGCGTCGGTGATCGATCCGTTTTTTACCACAAGGAAGACGAGGAATGTAGGGCTGGGAATCCCTTTTTTAAAACAGGAGGCGGAGAGTACCGGGGGAATGTTCCACATTCAGTCCGAGCCGGGAAAGGGAACCGTGGTGACTGCTATTTTCTGCACAGATCATATTGACTGTATGCCTCTGGGCGATGTGAACGCCACCATCCACTCTCTGATCACCATGAATCCGCAGATTGATTTTTTCTACAGAAGGGTGGTAAACGACCGGTCTTTTGAACTGGACACCAGGGAGATGCGCGGGATTCTGGGCGGCATTCCGTTTGATACGCCGGATGTATCCCTGTTTTTAAAACAATTTCTGGAAGAGAACGAAGCAACCGTTATAGGAGGAGTAAAATGAAATCATTGGAAGAGTTAAAAGCAATCCGGGAGAAGATGCAGGGGCAGGTTGGCCTCCGCGCCCAGGATGCGGACAGCACCCGCGTGGTGGTCGGCATGGCTACCTGCGGAATCGCCAGCGGCGCCCGCCCGGTTTTAAACCGTCTGGTCAGTGAAGTCCAGGAGCGGAAGATTGACAATGTGACCGTGACCCAGACCGGATGTATCGGTCTTTGTCAGTATGAGCCGATCGTGGAAGTGTTTGAGCCCGGCAAAGAAAAGATTACTTATGTCAAGGTAAACGAAGAGAAAGCAGTTGAGATATTGGAACAGCATCTGATCGGCGGAAAAGTGGTAGATAAGTATCTGCTTCATACAGATGAAGGAAAGTAAGGAGGATTTTACATATGTATCGAGCACATGTGTTGGTCTGCGGCGGTACCGGCTGTACTTCTTCTGGAAGCAGCCAGATCATCCAGACATTAAATGAGGAGATCCGGAAGCATCATCTGGAAAATGAGGTTTCTGTCGTCAGAACCGGCTGCCACGGCCTTTGCGCTGAGGGTCCGGTGATGATCGTGTATCCGGACGGCATTTTTTATTCGAAGGTAAAAGTGGAGGATGTGGAAGAGATCGTCTCCGAGCATCTGTTAAAAGGCAGAGTTGTGGAGCGCCTGGTTTACCACGAGGCGAAGAAGGACGACGGCATTTCTTCCCTTAATGAGACCGTATTTTACAAAAAACAGCACAGAATCGCGCTGCGCAACTGCGGCGTGATCAACCCTGAGAGCATTGACGAGTATATCGGCACCGGCGGCTATGAGGCCTTGGGCAGAGTCCTCACGGAGATGACGCCGGACGATGTAATCCAGACGATCTTAGACAGCGGGCTCCGCGGCCGCGGCGGCGCGGGTTTCCCCACCGGCCTGAAGTGGAAGTTTGCTTCCGGAAACCGCGGAAACGTGCAGAAGTATGTCTGTTGCAACGCCGATGAGGGCGACCCGGGTGCATTCATGGACCGTTCTGTTTTAGAGGGCGATCCCCATGTAGTGCTGGAGGCCATGGCGATCGCGGGTTATGCGATCGGCGCGAGCCAGGGTTACATCTACGTTCGCGCGGAGTATCCGATCGCGGTGGAACGGCTGAATATTGCCATTGGGCAGGCGAGAGAGTATGGTCTGCTGGGCACAGATATCTTTGGCAGCGGGTTTGATTTTGATATTGAGCTGCGTCTCGGCGCCGGCGCTTTCGTCTGCGGCGAGGAGACAGCGCTGATGACGTCCATCGAGGGCAACCGCGGCGAGCCTCGTCCGAGACCGCCTTTCCCGGCTGTGAAGGGTCTGTTCGCGAGCCCGACCATCTTAAACAACGTGGAAACCTGGGCAAATATTCCGCAGATCATCTTAAACGGACCGGAGTGGTTTTCCTCTATGGGCACAGAAAAGTCCAAAGGAACCAAAGTGTTTGCCCTGGGCGGCAAGATCAACAACACCGGCCTGGTGGAGATTCCCATGGGAACGACGCTGCGCACCGTCATCGAGGAGATCGGCGGCGGCATCCCCAACGGCAAAAAGTTCAAAGCGGCGCAGACCGGCGGACCTTCCGGCGGCTGCATCCCGGCGGAGCATTTTGATATTCCCATCGATTATGACAACCTGATCAGCATCGGATCCATGATGGGTTCCGGCGGACTGATCGTCATGGATGAGGACACCTGTATGGTGGATATCGCAAAGTTCTTCCTCCAGTTTACGGTAGATGAGTCCTGCGGTAAGTGCACGCCCTGCCGTGTGGGAACCAAGCGTCTGCTGGAGCTCCTGGAGAAGATCACGGATGGCAGAGGCACTGTGGAGGATATCGATAAGATGGAAGAGCTCTGCTACTACATCAAGGATAACGCGCAGTGCGGCCTGGGCCAGACAGCACCCAACCCGGTGCTCTCCACCCTGCGCTATTTCCGCGACGAGTACATGGAGCATGTCGTCAACAAGCGCTGCCCGGCCAGCGTCTGCAAGAAGCTGATCACTTACAAGATTGACCCGATCAAGTGTAAGGGATGTACGCTCTGCAAGCGGAACTGCCCGGTGGATGCCATCGAGGGCGATATCAAGCAGCCGCACAGCATTGACAACAGCAAGTGTATCAAGTGTGGTACCTGTATTGAGAAGTGCCGTTTCGGTGCGATCTACAAAGATTGACGGAGGTGTCAGGCATGGAATATGTGAATATTAAAATAAACGGCGTAGAAGTCTCCGCCCCGGCGGGCTCTACGATATTGGAAGCGGCGCGTCTGGCAAACATCGAGATACCGACGTTATGTTATTTAAAAGAGATCAATGAGATCGGCGCCTGCCGTATGTGTGTGGTGGAGGTGAAAGGAGCCAGGTCGCTGGTGACTGCCTGTGTTTACCCCATCAACGACGGGATGGAGGTGTGGACCAACACACCGAAGATCATTGCTTCCAGAAGAAGGACCCTGGAACTGATCCTCTCCGATCATGACAGGAAATGTCTTTCCTGTGTCCGCAGCGGAAAGTGCGAACTGCAGAAGCTCTGCCATGATTACAAGGTAGACGACGAGGGTTACTATGACGGGGAGCGCAATACTTACGAGCTGGATTATTCCGCGGCACACATGGTGCGCGACAACAACAAATGTATCCTCTGCAGACGCTGCAGCGCGGTCTGTGAGAAAGTACAGGGCATCGGCGTGATCGGCGCCAACGAGAGAGGATTTAAGACCTTTATCGGTTCTACCTTTGACATGGGGCTCGGGGAGACGAGCTGCGTTTCCTGCGGCCAGTGTATCGCGGCATGTCCGACAGGCGCGATCTATGAGAAGGACAACACGACGGAAGTCTTTGATGCGATCGCGGATCCTGAGAAATTTGTCGTCGTCCAGACGGCTCCGGCAGTCCGTGCAGGACTGGGTGAGGCCTTTGGCTACCCGATCGGAACCGATGTGGAAGGAAAACTGGCGGCGGCGCTTCGCCGGCTCGGATTTGACAAGGTGTTTGATACGAACTTCTCCGCTGACCTTACCATCATGGAGGAGGCAAATGAATTCCTTGACCGCGTGCAGAACGGCGGGAAGCTTCCGCTGATCACTTCCTGTTCTCCGGGCTGGATTAAGTATTGTGAGCACTACTTCCCGGATATGACGGAAAATCTTTCCTCCTGCAAATCCCCGCAGCAGATGTTTGGTGCAATCGCGAAGTCCTATTATGCGGAGAAGATGGGCATTGACAAGGAGAAGATGATGGTTGTCAGTGTGATGCCTTGCACGGCAAAGAAGTTTGAGATCGGCAGGGATGACCAGGCGGCCAACGGCGTGCCGGATGTGGATATCGCCATCACCACCCGCGAACTGGGACGGATGATTGAGCGCGCAGGTATTAAGTTTGATACGCTCCCCGATGAGAAGTTTGATATGCCTCTCGGACTTGGAACCGGCGCAGCCGTAATCTTCGGCGCAACCGGCGGCGTGATGGAGGCGGCGCTTCGCACCGCGGTGGAGAAGCTGACCGGCGAGGAACTGGAAAGCCTTGACTTTACCGATGTCAGAGGGACCGAGGGTGTCAAAGAGGCGACCTACAATGTCGCCGGCATGGATGTGAAGGTGGCGGTTGCCTCCGGACTGAAGAATGCGCGCGATCTCTTAAAGAAGGTGGAATCCGGCGAGGCGGATTATCACTTCATCGAAATCATGGGATGCCCCGGCGGATGTGTCAACGGCGGCGGCCAGCCCCAGCAGCCGGGTTATGTGCGCAATACCGTGGATATCCGTGCGAAACGGGCGGAAGTCTTGTATAACATCGATAAGAACAACCCGATCCGTAAATCGCATGAGAATCCGGCGATCATCGAGCTCTATGATACGTATCTCGGCAAGCCGGGAAGCCACAGGGCGCATGAGCTTCTGCATACGACATATGTGAAGCGCGTGGTGAATCAGGATCTGTAATTTTTTCAGGTGGCTGCGGAACACTTTTGTTTCGCAGCCATTTTTCAGGAGAGGTATACCGCATGAATGTGATTAACTTTCAGGATGCAAACTGTGCGCACTGTTATAAGTGCCTGCGAAACTGCGATGTGAAGGCAATCCGGATTAAGAACGGGCAGGCGCAGATCGTCCGGGATATGTGTATCTATTGCGGACATTGCATGGAGATCTGCCCGCAGAAGGCAAAGACCTTTGACAGTGATCTGGATTATGTGAAACATATGCTGAAGCATGGGGAGAAGCTGGTGGTTTCGCTGGATTCTTCTTACAGCGGCCTGATCCAGAGCAACCGTCCGGGTAAGGTGGTGGATGCTCTGTACCGACTGGGATTTGCGGATGTCCGGGAGACAGCGGAAGGAGCTGCCTATGTGACCCGGGAATATGTAAGGCTGATCAACGAGGGAAAGATGGAAAACATTATCACGACACACTGCCCCTCAATTGTCTATCTGGTGGAGAAGCATTACCCGATGCTGATTCCTTATCTGGCGCCTGTGGTCTCACCGATGGTTGCCCATGGCCGCCTGATCAAGGAGGAGATGGGACAGCATACGAAAGTAGTGTACATCGGTCCCTGTGTCGCGAAGAAGATGGAAGCGGAGGCGGATCGGGTAACAATGGGAGCCGTGGACGCAGTCATTGAGTTTAACGAGCTGGAACAGTGGCTGGAGGAGGAAGATATCGATCTGAATAACTGTGAGGAGCGTGCGTTCAGCAATCCGGATCCGAAGATTAACCGTCTGTACACGATTTCGGCCGGCATTATCCGGGCTGTCCGGGAATATGGAGCGAAGCAGAACTACACATATATGCCGGTCAGCACAATAAAGGGCTGCCGGGAACTCCTGCACAGCATGAAGCGGGGTTACTTAAAGGGCGTTTTTGTGGAGCTGAAGCTCTGTTCCGGCGGTTGTGTCAACGGGCCGGGAGTGAATAAAAGGCGCGGGTTCCGGTTTAAGGCTGTGATGAATATCGAAAACAGCACTTCCATGGAGGCAGTACCTTTTGGGGATGTCCTGCCGGAAGAGAAACTGGCGCGGAGCTATACGCCGAAGCAGGTGGTGGAGAAGATGCCCACCGAGCAGGAAATCAAAGAGATCTTAAAAACCATCGGAAAGAGCAACAGCGACACGGAGTTTAACTGCGGCGCCTGCGGCTATATGAGCTGCCGGGATAAAGCAATCGCAATTTACCAGGGTAAGGCGGAAGCAGCCATGTGCCTGATCCGTTCCTATGAGAACGCCCGATCCCAGGCCAGCGTGGTGATGGAAAATATCCCCAGCATTGTCCTTATCGTGGATAAGGATTTCAGAATACTGGAATTTAATAAAAAGGCGGAAGATGTTTTTAAGACGCCGCGGCGTGAGGCGATACGGGGCTATCTGTTTGACTACATTGACACGACAGAGTACGAGGAGGTTTATCTCACGCATGAATCGAAGTTTCACCTGAAGAAAAAATGGCCGTACTATGACATGACGGTTCTGGAGACCATCGTTTATATTGAGGATACAGACCGCATTCTGGCGGTGATTGAGGATGTCACAGCGGAGGAGGAAAAAGAGGAGAAGACGATGGTCCAGAAGCTCAACTCCATCAAGGTGGCGCAGGAAGTGATCGATAAGCAGATGATGACGGCGCAGAAAATCGCGGAACTTCTGGGCGAGACGACGGCGGAGACTAAAGCCACATTGACACAGCTGCGGGATTACGTATTGGAGGATGAGGGAGTATGAAAAATTTTTCAATCGACCTTGCTTACCGGAGTATCAATCATATCGGGGAGGAGCTCTGCGGCGATAAGGTGGAAGTGGTGAACAATGACGATTGCCGTATTCTGATTCTGGCGGATGGGATGGGAAGCGGCGTCCGGGCAAATATTCTGGCGACGCTGACCTCCAAAATCATCGCCACCATGATGCGGCGCGGACTCCCGATCGACGACGTGGTTGCCACCATTGCGAAGACATTGCCGGTTTCATCGGTCAACGGGGCGGCCTATTCCACATTCAGTGTAATTCAGGCATTTAATAACGGCATGATATACATTGTGGAGTATGACAATCCGGAATGCATTCTGATCCGTGACGGGAAAGTGCAGAAGCTTCCCTTTAAATACCGTGAGATTGAGGGGAAGAGAATCCGGGAATGTGAAATCTGGGCGGAAATCGGGGACGCTTTTGCAATCATGAGTGACGGATGTCTCTACTGCGGCACCGGGGAAATTATGAACTATATGTGGGACTGGAAAGCACTGTCGAACTGCGCCCAGGTTGGAGCCGGGCGCACGCGGAATGCCCAGCAGATGGCGGACTATATCAATTCTAACTGTGCAGAGCTTTACGGCAATGTTCCCACGGACGACACCACGGTGGCGGTGCTCCGCATTCTGGAGGAGAATGTATTAAGTCTGCTGACCGGACCGCCGGCGGACAAAGCGGACGATTACCGGATGGTGGAAGATTTTATGAAAAACGATGGAATCAAGATTGTCTCCGGCGGAGCGACCGGCAATATGGTGGCCCGGGTTCTGAACGAGCGGCTGGTGCCGATGGATGATCACCTGGATCCGGAGATCCCGCCCACTTCCAGAATCAAAGGGATTGATCTGGTGACGGAGGGCGTCCTCACACTGCACAAGACTGTGGAACTGCTGGAGCGGTATGTGAGGGATGATGTGACGGAAGAGTTTTTCATTGAGCTGAGCCGGGAGAACGGCGCGACGCGCCTGGCCTGTTATCTGATGGAGGATTGTTCTACGGTCAAGCTGTACATTGGCCGTGCGGTCAATCTGGAGTACACCGAAAAAACGCTGCCCTTTGAGATATCCGCCAGACAGAATCTGACACAGAGCCTGATCGCAGTGCTGGAGAAGATGCATAAAAAGGTGGATGTGTATTATTATTAGCGTGCGTGTTTTTGGCTGCTATCCGGGGTTCCCGCTCTGGTGTATCTCTTGTGATGTGTATTACATCTGATTTATAAATCTTTTTTTGACATAAATTGTTTTGTATACTATAATCATAGTATTGAAGTGGGATAATGAAGCGGAAAAATATGGTTTCAGGATTCGATAAAGAAGAATAGAGACATATCATCTGATACAAAGGCAGTTTTATGGCGGGAAAAGCACAGAAGAGAAGTACCAATTCCATACAGGCGCAGCGGCGTAAAAAGCATCGCCAGCAGAAGCGGCGGCAGAAGATGGTGGTGATCGGAGCAATTCTGGCTATCCTCGCTATCCTTTATCTGGCAGGAGTGATGTTTTTCCGGAACCATTTCCTGCCGAATACCGTGATCAACAATATTGCATGTTCGGGTAAGACGGTTGATCAGAGCAAAGCGGCATTTGAGGAGATGGCATCCGAATATGTGCTGGTTCTGACAGAGCGCGATGACGGATCGGAGCAAATCAAAGGTTCAGAGATTGCCCTGGATGTAAACCCGGGCACCAGCCTGGATGAGATTTTGTCCGAACAGAATCCATTTACCTGGGTGTGGAGCCTGTTCTCCGATCAGGAAGAATCAGTTGAGGCGGCTGTCAGCTATGATACTTCACTTCTGGATACAGTGTTGTCGAGCCTGAATTGCACGGATGAGAGCCTGATGTATGATTCCGAGGATGCTTCGCTTAGTGAGTATGTAAGCGGAAGCGGTTATGAAATGGTGGAAGAAATCTATGGGACGCGTCTGCAGGAGGATGTATTCCTGGAGTGTGTGGACGCTGCGATTCTGGCTTTTGAGGAGGAACTGAACCTGGTGGAGAGCGGCTGTTATGTGGATCCGGTTTATACGGCGGATTCGGAGGCGGCACAGACGATGCTGACCACTGCGAACAAGTATGTCAATACCACGGTTACCTATCAGTTTGGTGATAATACGGAGGTATTGGACGGTTCTGTGATCAGCCAGTGGATCCTGGTGGCGGACGACCTGACAGTAACTCTGGATGAGGAACAGGAGACAGCATATATCGCTGATCTGGCGAGTACCTATGATACCAAGTGGAAATCCCGTACTCTGGTGTCCCACTCCGGTGAGACGGTGACGGTTCCTGCCGGCGGCAATTACGGGTGGCGGGTGAACCAGGACGATACGCTGGCGGCCCTGAACGAATATCTGGAATCCGGAGAGGATTATACCGGTGAGGTGGTCTGGTATCAGACGGCGGCGCAGTATGGCGATCAGGATTATGGGACGACCTACATAGAGGTGAGTATCTCGGCGCAGCATTTCTGGTACTATGTAAACGGCGTGGTGGTGTTAGAATCTGACTTTGTCTCCGGTGATGTGGCGACCGGACATGATACGCCGAAAGGCGCGTATCAGATTGCCTATAAGGCACGGGATCAGGTGCTGGAGGGACAGGGATATTCTCACCGGTCAGTTACTGGATGCCTTTTGTGGAGGGAGTGGGTTTTCATGATGCCTCCTGGAGAGATTCGTTCGGCGGGAGCATTTATCTGAAAAACGGATCCCACGGCTGCCTGAATCTTCCGACCTGGGCAGCAGAGGAACTGTATGATCTGATAGAGGCAGGGACGGCGGTGCTGGTTTATTAAATGGGGTCTGACCCCGGTAACAAATTCTGCTGCATTTTATTTCAAGGTTCTGTTTGAGGAACATTTACTATAATTCTTCAGGAATACCGGAAGAGCCGGGTTTGTATTAGAAGAATTCCATGCCAGTACAAGGTTGCGCTCCGGTCCGAGCTCCTGCGCGAACGGGATGAATGTCAGGTCCGGATTCGGGGCGGACACAGAGGAAGAGTAGGAGTAGGCAAGTCCAATCCCGGCTTCCGCCCAGAGCATGGCCGTGCTCAGATTCGGTGCGATGCGCAGCTTCGGGTAGAATCCGGCCTGTTTGCATTGCTCTATGATTCCTTTCATCGCTGCGGGACTGTCAGAATCAGAAATGACGATAAAGGTCTGATGCTGAAAATCTGCCGGATGAAATACTTTTTTATGCGACAGAGGGTGGCGTGATGAGATCAGAATGCCATGTGTATCGGAAGAGATAATCCGGTATTCCAGGGACTGCTGGGAGGAAATGTCAAAAAAGAAAGTAACTGCAAAATCCAGAGACATGTCCAACAGTCCGTCCTTGATGCCGGAAAAAGAGCGGCGTTCCAGATCCAGCGAATAGTCCGGATGTCCGTGGAGATAAGGCTGAATGGTATCCCGCACCGTTTTTCCCAGAGTTACCTCCTCCAGCACGCCTATGGTAAGCCTGCCGTTATAGCCGGCAAAAATTTTCTGTGCATTCTGCACGATTTCCTGATAGTTCCCGTAAAGATCTGAAAATTGTTTATAGAGAAATTCACCGCAGCGAGTCAGCTTTACATTCCGGTTGTCCCGGATGAAAAGAAGAAGATTCAGCTCGGATTCCATCGCGGTAATCTGCCGGCTCAGCGTTGAGAGGGATATGTGGAGCTCTACGGCCGCGTTTGTAAAGTTTAGGCATCTTGCTGTTGTGAGAAAATATTTAATCTGTCGTATATCCATGGAAATCATACCCCTATCTGTTCTTTCTTTCTGCGTTTTTTGTTCTGGCTGACGCTTTTTATGGAATTATGTTTGTCTGTTATTTCATTCAATATTTTTTTAGCTGATGTCTGTTTATCGTACATATCCCTTAAGAACATAGTCTGTATGGCAATCATAACAGTTGCACTGTATTATTGCAATATATGAAACAAACTTTGCAATAAAAGAACGGTCATTCTTGTTCAAATTGCTTATGATATAAGTATGAAACCGGTGACCTGATTGTAAAATAAGTGAAAAAATCAGACACAAACGAAACGATAACGCAATGAGTAAAGAGGAGGTATTTATGATTTCAAAAAGAGAAAATGCATTGATTGCCCTGCGCGGGGAGAAGCCGGAGTATGTACCGTGTTTTTATGATGCATGCCAGATTATCCCGGCCAGTGCCAGCCTGGAAGCGCCGCCTATGTTCCAGGGACCCGGATACGACGGCTACGGCGTCCATCAGACGCCCACGGAGAGCGTAGGGGGAATGTTTACGCCGACGCCCACAGAGCCGCCGGTGCTGGAGGATGTGACAGAGTGGAAGTCCGTGGTGCGTTTTCCGGATTACCAGTCTCTTCCCTGGGAGCAGATTGTGCAGGGGGAGCGCGAGGCGCTGCATCTTGACAAAGAACATTTTGTCCAGGATCTGTTCTGCCCAAACGGCATCTTTGAGCGCCTGCATTTTCTGATGGGGTTTGAGAACGCACTCTGTGCGATTATGGAGGAGCCGGAGGCGGTTTATGATCTGGTCGGTGCGATCGCGGATAAAAAAATCGAATTTATGATGCTGGCGGATCAGTATTACCAGCCGGATTATTTTACATATCTGGATGATTACTCCCATGCCGCAGGGCTTTTCATGTCTCCGGATACATTTCGGGAAATCTTCAAGCCTCATATTGCACGTATTGTGGAAGCCTGTAAAAAAACAGGCATGATCTATAAACAGCATTGCTGCGGGAAGATGGAAAGTCTTCTGGATGATTTCCTGGATATCGGCATTACGACATTTGACCCGGTGCAGCCGATTAACGATATCCCGGCGATGAAGAAGAAAACGCTCGGCCGCGCCGGAATCATGGGCGGACTCGATGTGCAGAATGTGGTGGATCGCGCCGGTGTGACGGATGAGGAGATTGAGCTTGAAGTAAAGCGGTGTATTGATACCTATGGAGAGGGAGGCGGTTATATGATTTACGGCGCTTCCCTGCATATGTA
>JAJQCB010000276.1 GCA_021203005.1 Clostridiales bacterium
CATGTTGCTGGGCACTTGAGTACCATGTTTTTAGAGAAACGACGGAAGTCAGGTATTATAATAGAAAACAGGAAAAAAGTACAGTGCAAGTTTCCCCATCCTTATATGCCCCAAAAACAGGCGTTTGCTGGTGGAAACCATCAGTTTGAATTATAAATAGAATCCGAGAATTGGCCAGAATTTTACAAAATATCGCAAATCCCCAACCAGCAAAAAGCCAGTTGGGGATTTCTTTCTTCAGTACTCGATTTTTCTATAATACCAAGCCATACCTATTTTGAAATTTTTACCTTCTTTGTACTGCTCCACGCAGAGTAATATTTTGTGCCGGAAACTGTTTTATAGGTACGAACCCGTACATAATACGTTTTCTTTTTTGTAAGTGAACTAATCACTTTACTCGTTGAAGAAGCGCCGGATACCGTCACTGTTTTGTTTCCGCTGGAGAAACTGCTGCTGGTGGAATACTGAATCTGGTATCCTGTTATTCCAGATTTCTTTGACCATTTTACGGTCATTTTTTTCGAGGCACTGTTCTTAAGCGAAGATATCGTTGTGCCCGTCAGCCGCACTGTCTTCTTTGTTGCATATGCGCCTTTCGAAGTGCTGTTGTATGGCTGCACATAGTAAGTGTAAGTCGTTCCGTTCTTGCTCTTTACCGCTGTATCGGTATAACTTACCGTCGACGCACTGGTGATCGTTTTTACTTTCGTGTAACTGCTTGCGCCGCTGGCCCTGCGATAAATGTAATACCCACTTGCACCGCTGACTTTTGACCATTTCACTGTAATGCCGGCCGATTTGTTTGTCAGGCTGGAGACAGTGCCTTTCATGTATTTGATGCCATTATAAGAGGAAGCCGCACTTTTCGTGCTGCCGTTGTAGGCATACACTTTGTAATAATATGTCGTTCCGTTCGATTTGGAGGATGTATCCTTCCATGACACAGTGCTGCCGCTGGTTATAGTTGCCACCTTTGAATAGCCACTGCCGCTGCTTGTACTGCGATAAACATAATATCCGCTTGCGCCGGTCACTTTCCCCCATTTCACAGTCACATTCGAGCCGGACTGTACCACGGAGCTGACCGTAGGGCTGGCAAGATTTACTGTGATGGAAACTGTTTTTGTGGCAGAGTTATAATTGCTGTTGCCTGCCGCTTTTACCGTAATCTTTACCGTGCCAGGATTCTTTCCGGTAACCGTACCTGTGCTGCTTACCATGGCAATAGATGTATCAGAGGAACTGTAAGTGATGGTTCCCGTCCCTTTCCCGGTAACTGTGGTTGTTTTCCCTGCATAAATACTTGATGCAGCGGCCGAAGCAGTGACGGTCTGGCTGGCCTTAGCAATGGTGAATGTCGTCGAGACTGAACCCGTATAATTACCCTTTCCTGTAACCGTGACGGTTGCCGTACCTGCATTCGTATTGTTGCTGTAAGTTACCGTATAATCTGTTCCGGACGTCAGCGTCGTTGAGCCATCCTGGACAGTCACGGTGGGCTTTTTCGCACTCCCGTCATAGGTATAACTGCTATCACTAAGGGTAACCGTGCAGTCGGAGATATCCTTTAATATGTAAACAGATAACGTATTCGATGCATCGCTATAGTATCCATCCATCCCCGCTTCAACATATACCTCATAGGTTTCCCCTTCTGTCAGATAATAATACGGTATTGTACAGGACTGGATATCGGCATCCGCAGCATCGGCATACTTATAATTGATGGGCAATCCGCCGTTACAGGTATATGCAATACGATACTTGGTTGCACTTTCCACTGTTTCCCATGTCACTTTAACAGAACCGTTGACGTATTCCGCACCGGTTAAAACAGGCGCACTCAGGTTGAGGACAGTAATGGTTTTGGACGCAGACAGCATCCCTGATGCAGTAGTTGCGGTGATGGTGGCTTCACCTGCTGAAACCGCTGTAAAAACACCCGACTCATTTACTGTAAGAACGGATGAATCGCTGCTTGTATAAGAAAAAGAATCACTATCAAGTACCGCATAACCACTGGTCCAGCCGGGATTTGTAAGCCGGACAGAAATGCTTCTTTCAGAGCCGATGGATATATACGCAGGAGAAGCATACAAATAAAACGAAGACTCATACAGCGATGGCTGTAGCATCACGGATGTTGTCACAGATGTATTGTCCGGCTGGCTGACAGCTGCAGCCTCTCCTGTGCCAAAAAGCTGGACCCAGTATTTGACGCCGTTCTGGGTAAAACAGCCGATACCGATGGACTGATAGCTGCTGCCCAGAATATTTGCTTTATGACCGGAGGAATTCATCCAGCCAGTCATAACATTGGTCGCGGATGAATATCCCGCTGCGATATTCTCCCCGAACGCTTTTGAAGATACGGTAAAACAGTCCAGGCCCGACGGACGGGTATGGCTATAATAAACATTGAGTTCCGCGGCCCGCTGCATGGCTGCTTCCAGCAGTTCCGCATCCATCGTCAATTCTGAGAGTCCTTCGGCTGCTCTTTCTTCATTAACTATTTCTAAAACTTCATATGCCTCTTCATAATCATAAGTACCCGAAATGGATACCGTATCTACCAGCAAATAAGACCCGTCGTCCATCAAAGTCAAGGATGACGGATATTCTACCGTAAGGCTTGTACAGTTATAAAATGCGTTTGCCTCTATGCTGGTCACAGTAGATGGGATATTAATTGATGCAAGTGCCGTGCAACTGTTAAAGGCGTAGCTGGAAATTGTCTCCAATCCTTCGGGCAAAACAATTTCTGTCAGGCTGATGCAATTATAAAATGAATTCACACCGATAGAGATGACCGTAGACGGAATATTGACATCGGTCAGACTCTGACAATTGTAAAAAGCCCAGTTATAAATAGTGGTCAGCCCATCTGACAAGGTCACTTCTTTCAGCGCTGTGCATCCATAAAAAGTCCGGTACGAGAGGGTATCAATACCACTGCCAACCGATGCACATGTCAGCGTCGTGCAATTATCTGCAATGCCCATTCCGAGTTCCATTACAGAATCCGGCACTGCAAGCGACTGCAATGCTGTACAGTAAGCAAAGGCCCAGTCTCCAATTGCGGTAATATTATCTGTCAGCGAGATAGAAGTAAGATATTTGTTGTTATAAATGGCGTAATCTGCAACCGTTGTGACAGAACTCGGCACGCTATAGGTTGTATCCGCTTTTCCCTGAGGATAGCAAAGCAGCTCCGTTTGGTCTTTATTGAAAAGGACACCATCTTCAGCGGAATATGTCGTATTGGCATAATCAACATAAAAAGCTGTAAGGTTACTGCAGCTGCTGCAAATAAGATCTCCCAAAGATTCTACAGAAGCGGGCAATGTCAGGCTTGTAATCGTTGCAGCCTGAAAAGCATATGCTCCGATCGTTTGTACGCTCTCGCCCAGCGTTATTTCAGCCAGTGAAGTACAATCTCCAAATGCTGCATAACCAATATCCGTTACATTATCCGGAACCGTAACAGAGGTCAATGAATAATTCTTCCAAAATGCATATTTTCCAATTGTGGTCACACTGTCAGCAATTGTGACCTTCGTTAATTTCGTACATCCATAAAACGCTGACGCGCCAATGGATGTCACGCTTTCTTCAATAATTGCCTGTTTTATCTTAGTGCGGTATGAGTTATACCACGGGGCTCCTGCATTGGAATAATCCGTCATATCCCCGGTGCCTGAAATAGTTAACACCCCATCTTCATCCAGTGTCCAGGTCACATCCGTGCCGCAGCTGCCCTCAGCAACAACCTCCGCGGAATCCGTATCATCAGATTGTGCAGATAACACAGAGGATTCTGTCTCCGAAACAGCTGTCTCTGTATTGCTGCTGGAATCCATATCCACCTCAGCGTTTTCGTCTGCATTGTTAGAATAATCTGTATCCGTCTCAGCAGTTTCATCTGTATCAGTGGCAGTTTCAGCAGACTCATCCGAATATTCTTGTTCGTATGTCCCACTCCCGGTCTCAGAATCATCAACATTGCCGTCAGCCATTGTTGTCTCATCCTCTGTTGTTTCATCCCCTATTATCTCATCCCCAATTGTTTCATCAACAGTTTTTTCTTCTGCCAACGTTTCTGACGTGGTATTATCCTCCGATGCCCATGCCGTCATACTCATGCTTACAACCATTGTAAACACAAGAATTAAGGATAGAATCCGATAACCAAAATTTTTAGATCTCCTCATAATGATATTAAGCCTCCCAACTTAAATGTAAAATCCATGGTTAATAATTATTGTACCCCATACAAAACTCATTTACAAGTTATTGTTTGTGACTCAAACTTCGCAAATTGAAAAGTGTGAAATCTCAAAATCCTCAAAACACGCAAAATCACATCAGCAGATTTTTCATACTATAATTTATACTACAAATCAGGGAGACATGATTTTGGATAATATTTTCACTGTGAATCATGTAAACTATGCCTACCACACCATGCAGGGGGAAACTCCCGCTTTATCAGATATCAGTTTTGAAGTGGCGCCGGAGGAATTCCTCGCCATTGTAGGACCGTCAGGCTGCGGCAAATCCACACTGCTGAATTTACTCAGCGGCCTGCTCCAGCCAGAATCCGGATCTATTTTGTTAAACGGGAAACCTTTGAATGTGAAAAACCGTCTTCGGATCGGCTATATGCTGCAGCAGGATTACCTCCTGGAATGGCGGAGTGTTCTGAAAAATATACTATTGGGCCTGGAAATCCGGGGTGAATTAAACGCTCGGACCCATGCCTTCGCAAAAGAATTGTTGAGACAATACGGACTGGAAAAATTTGCCGAAGCCCGTCCCAGCCAGCTTTCCGGCGGCATGCGCCAGCGTGCGGCTCTGGTGCGAACGCTCGTCTTAAAACCCAGCCTTCTGCTCCTGGATGAGCCTTTTTCTGCGTTGGACTATCAGACAAGACTCACTGTCGGAAACGACATCGGAAATATCATCCGTAAGCAGAAAAAAACCGCTGTTCTGGTAACCCACGATTTATCCGAAGCCGTCAGTCTGGCAGATCGCATCGTAATCTTAAGCAGCCGGCCGGGGAAAATACACTCTATCGTCACGATCAGAATGACTGAAGAGCTCACCCCGCTGGAACGGCGGAACCACCCTTCTTTTAAGGAATATTTTAATGACATCTGGAATCAGCTGCAAATAGCTGAGACAAACTACAGAGCTAAAAAAGAGGAGAAACCTTCTCCCGAAAATGATACTTTCTCTGCTGCTCCCGACCAGGATATGAAAAACACTCTCAAAAATAATGTTACAGTTTCAAGAGGTGAATCTTCATGAAAATAGAATTAAAAAAGAAAAGCACATGTGCGCCTGAATCATATTTTGAAAAACACTGCAAAACCGGAAATCCATGCAGCAGTAACCAGGAGCTTTTCCTGAAAGCTCAGAAAATCCACCGAAAAAGCGTCCGTCTCCTCCGCGCTATCATCATACTGGCCTTTCTCACACTCTGGGAATCGGCCGCATACCTTGGGTGGATCGACGACTTTATCTTCAGCAGCCCCTCCCGCCTCGTACTGTGTTTTTTCAATCTGACACAGGACGGCGTGATCTGGCAGCATATCCGCATTACTTTACTGGAAACCGTGGTAAGTTTCCTGCTCGTCGTCGGAATCACCGTTCTGGCCAGCATCCTGCTCTGGTCGAAAAAATCCATCTCCGAGACCGTGGAACCCTACCTGGTCATCTTAAACAGCCTGCCCAAATCCGCTCTGGCTCCCCTGCTCATCGTCTGGCTTGGCGCCAATTACCGGACCATCATCGTCACAGGAATGTCTGTCGCTATTTTTGGTTCCATTCTGAGTCTTTACCAGGGATTCCTTGGAGTAGACCCCGACCGCATCCGTCTCATCGAAACGCTGGGCGGAAATCGAAGACATGTGCTCACCAAAGTTGTCCTGCCGGCCAACATCCCGAACCTCCTCTCCATCATGAAAGTGGATGTCGGGCTCTGCCTTGTCGGCGTCGTCATCGGGGAATTTATCTCCTCCCGCTGCGGGCTGGGCTACATGATTATCTACGGCAGCCAGGTCTTTAAACTGGATTGGGTCATTTTGGGTATTGTAATCCTGTGCATTATCGCCATGGGATTATACGAGATTCTTGTAATGATGGAAAAGTGGTATCGGAAGAAAATCTGTTAGAAACGAAATCCTATAATAAGATCATTCTCTGTTTCAGTCTGAATTTCCTCTCCGATTAGAAAAAGGAGCAGCTAAATTACACTGGCTGCTCCCTTTCTTTTCTTCATCATCTTTTCTGATAAAATACTGATTGCTTCCCTTTCAGCTCTTTACTCCACCAGCCCGGTCGCTTTCAGCACTTCCCGCACCTGCTTCACCGGAATGATTTCCAACTCAGCCCTCACTTCCTCCGCCACGTCATCCAGGTCATCGCGGTTATCATAGGGGATAAAGACCCGTTTGATTCCGGCACGCTGCGCTGCCATCAGCTTCTCCGGCAGGCCGCCGATCGGCATCACAACGCCCCGGAGGGAAATCTCACCCGTCATGGCGATATCTGTCGGCGCTGCTTTCTTCATGGCCAGCGATACCAGCGCCGTAGTGATCGTAACGCCTGCCGACGGACCATCCTTTGGCACCGCTCCTGCCGGGACATGTACATGAATATTCTGTTTCTCCCACTTTTTCGTCTCACGCGGGAACATGGAGCGAACCAGTGTCAGCGCGATCTGAACGGATTCCTTCATCACGTCGCCCAGCTGACCGGTCACGGTAAGCTTCCCGCTGCCCTCCGTCGCAGTCGTCTCTATAAAGAGGATCTCGCCGCCTGCTCTGGTCCAGGCCAGGCCGGTCACCACGCCCGGGACACCTTTTTTCAGGCGTTTGTCGTGGCGGATTCCCCTGCCGTTTAAGAACTCCGGCACTTTTTTTACGCCTACCGTGATGCTTTTCTGCTCGCCGCGCACCAACATGACTGCGGCATGCCTGCACAAAACATCCAGCTGTTTTTTCAGACCGCGGACGCCGGACTCTGCCGTGTACTCGCTGATAATCTTATAGATCGCCTCATCCGTCACTTTCAGAGACGACTTTCTGATACCCATGCTGTCCATCGCTTTCGGAAGCAGGTGTTTTCGTGCGATGTGGAACTTCTCCACCTCAGTATATCCGGGAAACTGGATGACCTCCATGCGGTTGAGCAGAGGCTCCGGAATCGTATCCGTGGCGTTGGCCGTACACACAAAGAGCACGTCGGAGAGATCGTAGGGCACGTTCATATAATGATCAGTAAAACTGAAATTCTGCTCCGGATCCAGCACCTCCAGCAGAGCGCTGGCCGGATCGCCGTTGTACTCCCGTGCCAGCTTATCCACCTCATCCAGAACAATGACTGGATTGGAGGCACCGCTCCGCTTGACGCCCTCCATAATTCGTCCCGGCATCGCTCCTATGTAGGTCCGCCGATGTCCGCGGATCTCCGCCTCATCCCGGATACCGCCCAGGCTGATACGGACATATTCCCGGTGGAGCGACCGCGCAATGCTCTGACCGATGCTGGTCTTGCCTGTACCCGGCGCGCCTACGAACAGCAGAATCGAACCGGACTGTTTCTGCTTCAACGCCATCACCGCAATCTGCTGGATAATGCGCTCCTTTACTTTCTCCAATCCATAGTGATCCTCATCCAGAATCGCCTCCGCCTCTGCCAGATCGATCGGCTGTGCCTCTTCTTTTTTCCACTTGAGAGAGGTGACAAAATCCAGATAGTCATAGAGCATGCCGTACTCATGGCTGTCCTTGCCCTCCTGCTTCATGCGGTTAAGCATCTTCTCCGCTTCCGCCTGTGCCTCCGGATTTATGCCGGCTTCCTGTATTTTTTTCTCAAACTTTCGAACATCGGAGATATTCTCCGGGTGCATCTCATCGAGTTCCTGCTGCAGGAAAGAAATCTGCTTTTTTAACGCCGCCTCGCGGTACGCCTTCTCGTGCGTCTCCTTCTGGGCGGTTGCCGCCTCACCGCTGACCTTAACCAGTTCCACAAACTCAAAGACAGCCTGCCGGATCATCCGAGCCTGTTCCCGCTGCGAATCCGTATCCAGCAGAGCATATTTATCCTCCGGCATCAGATTCATATAGGAAGAGACCGCGCAGATAATCTCCTGCAGCGAATGCCAGTGCTGGATAAACGTCCGCGCCACCATTCCCCACTGGAACGGCTGAACAAACTGCAGCAATTTTCTCCTGGTATCCCGGTAGATCTCCTTTCGCTCCTCATCGGGAAGGTCATCCGCCATCGGGGCGACTGTAGCGGAGGCGGTGAGTTTTTCCCCCTCCTGTTCTATATCTGTGATAATCACACGATTCAGCACGCGGATGCTGACATTTCCCTCATCATCCGTGCTCTGTACCTGACCGATCAGACCCTTTTCGCGAAAATCCTCCGGTGTCAGTTTTGATTTCTGCTTGTTCTCCTTCTGAATCAGGAACAGCACATCCTCACCCTCTGAGAATTCACTGTTCGACAGAGAGGATAAGACATCTTTCTTAAAATAAAAGATCACTCCCGGCAGAAGCAGCATATCATAAGTAGGTAATACTATCATAAAAATCCTCCTAATTGTCAGCAATCCATTTTGTTCTCAGCACATTTGTTAGCAGTCTGTTCGTTTGAGTGCTAACACAGGTATCATATACCACTTTGATTTATTTTGCAAGACTTAATCGAAGATTTCTAAATTTTTACAGCATTCATCGCGTTTCCCTGACAACAGCTTATCTTTTCTTTACTTTGCAGGTTCAGGCCCCATAGCCTCCTTCACTGCTTTCCGAAATTCTCCGCTTCCCTCCGGTCTTCTTTTCTCCGTATAATTCTCCCGAATCTGCCGCCTGTTTCGTTCCACTTCTTCTTTCAAATCGTTCGCTGACAGAAGATGGCAGCCCTCTCCGCGGATAATCACCTGCTCCAGACCGTCAGAAGTGGCCACAGTGATATCGCAGTTTCTGGCATTTACATGAGCAAATTTCTCAATATACTGGTCAGCAGTCTCCGCTTCTCTTGTATACACGACCTGAATATTGTGATAATCCATCACTTCTGTCTGATGCCCGGCCACACGGTATGCATCAATCACAACAATCAGATGCATCCGGTACATGGCCTGATAACTGCAGAGTTCATCCAGCAGACGGCCGCGCGCCGCATCCATATTGACGTTGGCCAGATCATGAAGTTCATCCCAGGCAAAAATGACATTGTATCCATCCACCAGCAAAAACTGCTCCTTCGTCTTTCCTCCAAATGTCCGTGTCACCGCCTCAGCCGCTTCCCGCCGCGTTCTCTTCACCACGCCTTTTCTGCGAGCGGAGCTTTTCCCCCGGTTGGCGTGCGTCGCCTGTTCCAGAATGGCATCCACCTCGTCGGTTCCCAGCCACACATCTGAGACAGTTCTCGCCTGCCGTCTTGCAGCATCAGTCTCCTCCCAAAATGTAACCGGTCTGTCGTTAAGCGGGCTCTCCACATGCATATGCTCTTTGACTTCATACCAGGGAACAATGAAGTCGGAGCCATGCGCACAGAACACAGAATCCGGTGAATTAGCAACATCCGCCTCCGGATCATACCCGATTTCCGCAATCACCTCCTCCTCATTATGACAGGCTTCGTAACCGCGCAGAGAAAAGGAGAGCCGGCCAAATCCTCTGGTATAAGCGCTGACCTCCTGCTTGTAATCCTGCATCGTCGCCACCGGCGCATATCCGGTGAGCACGCAGTGATCTCCCGCTATCTCAGGCGGGTCAAAACGGCCGTTCATCTTCTCTATATCCGTCATCGCCCTTCCCACCACCTGCTCCGGTATCTCCAGGCGGAAATTGTAGAAAGGTTCCAGCAGACGGCTCTCTGCCTCCATCAGACCCTGGCGCACCGCGCGGTAAGTCGCCCGGCGAAAATCACCGCCCTCCGTGTGCTTCGGATGGGCGCGGCCTGCGATGACAGTAATCTTCATGTCTGTAATCGCAGAACCGGTCAGCACACCGCGATGCGTTTTTTCTTCCAGATGAGTCAGAATCAGACGCTGCCAGTTTTTGTCCAGCAGATCCTCGCTGCAGTCGGCTGCCAGCACCAGGCCGCTCCCCGGCGGCAGCGGTTCCATGAGCAGATGCACCTCCGCGTAATGGCGGAGCGGCTCAAAATGTCCCACACCCTCCACCGGCTGCAGAATCGTTTCCCTATACACAATATGCGCCGGTCCGAAAGTCACCTGTACACCAAACCGCTCCGCGATGAGGCTGCTTAAGATCTCAATCTGCACCTCGCCCATCACCTGCACCCGGATTTCCTGCGCGCGCTCATCCCAGACAATGTGCAGCTCCGGCTGTTCCTCCTCCAGCATACGCAGCTTCGGAAGCATCAAACCGGCGTCCATTTCCTCCGGCAGAATAATCTGCCTGGATAAAACAGGTTCCAGAGCCGGTGCGCCGGTCTCCGATTCAAATCCCAGTCCCTGCCCGGACCATGTCCGCGTCAGGCCGGTAACCGTACAGATTTCTCCCGCCGAAACCTCCTGCACAGCCTCAAACTTATCCCCATTGTAAATCCGGATCTGATTTACTTTCTCCTGCCATACCTCTTCCGCCGCGGCCGCACCGGCATGGACAGTACCGGCATGAGCCACACCAATACGTTTCGCATCAGCAGGTACTGCATCGCTGTGTTTGCCTGAAAGGATATCGCTGCGCTTGTTAGAGAGGAGATCCCTGGCTTTCAAAGTACCGCCGGTAATCTTCATATGGGTCAGACGATTCCCCTGCGGATCCCGGGAAATCTTAAAAATACGGGCGCCAAAATCTGCCGGATATGCTTTTTTCATTGTAAAACAGGTAAATCCCTTCAGGAACTCCTCCACACCGAACAGTTTTAAGGCGGAACCAAAAAAGCAGGGAAACAGCTTTCTGTCCCAGATCAGCTTCCGAATCTGATGTTCCGTCACATAACCATTCTCAAAGTAACAGTCCATCACAGATTCATCACAGGCAGCGATATCCTCCGTCGTTGCCTCGCTGCATCTTACACGTTTATCTGCAGCGGAATTTTCATTAGCGGCGTCACAAAGATTTTCTCCCGACATTACCTCTGTGAAATCCACGCACACGCCATCCAGCTGACTCTTCAGCTCCTCCATCAGGCGCGCCCTGTCCGTTCCCGGCTGATCCATCTTATTTACAAACAAAAATACCGGCACATTGTAGTGCTCCAACAGCTCCCACAATGTCCGGGTATGTCCCTGCACGCCATCCGCGCCGCTGACCACCAGAATCGCATAATCCAGCACTGCGAGCACCCGCTCCATCTCCGCGGAAAAATCCACGTGTCCCGGCGTATCCAGCAGTGTAATTTTTGTATCATCCCACACCAGTCCGGCCTGTTTGGAAAAAATCGTAATCCCCCTGGCGCGCTCCTGCACATCAGTATCCAGGAAAGCATCTTTTGTATCCACTCTCCCCATTTTCCGGATGCTCCCGGCCAGATATAAAAGACTCTCGGAGAGCGTCGTCTTTCCGGCATCCACATGGGCGACAATCCCTGTCGTTATCTGTTTCATATGTTAAACAACCATCCTCTCTGGGAAATTGTGGTTACAATTCTACAATACTTTTCTCAGAGACGCAAGCAGGGTTTCCGTGCTGCATATAAATCATAAAATTCATTTTTCTTTCATTTTATCTTAATAAGACCTCCACATTTTGTACACATTTTCCCTGTAAGATAAAACCATACAAAACAAAAGCCTCTGGGGATAGCTGATAACGACTTAAACTATCACAGTAGCAAAGGAGAAGGCAATCAACATTTTCAGGGGCGGCCAACAATCCATCTATATTTGTAGATTTTTCATATATTAACCTCCCTTTTTCAGCAAAAAACCCCGCTCGCGCGGGGCTTTTTGTATTTATAATTTAGT
>JAJQCB010000138.1:0-10396 GCA_021203005.1 Clostridiales bacterium
CGGACTGAGCGCGCCGTTGGCGCGGAATAGCCGCTCCGTTTTATCGGAATTTGCAAGAGACGGAGTCATTCATCGGAATCTGCTGGATTTCTTATCCGATTGATAAAACCTGATCAGGAAACTTACCTGTTCTACTAACAGTTGAGTGCGTTTCTGCGGAAATCATGGTATCATCTGTTTAAGCAGACAAGTCTCACCGGCGCGAAGGGGGGAGCAGGGGTATGATTAATATGCAAAAGACAGGCAGCTTTATCGCCTCATGCCGGAAAGAAAAAGGGTGGACGCAGAAGCAGTTAGGTGAACTGGTCGGTGTGACAGACAGGGCGGTTTCGAAATGGGAGCGAGGAAAATCGTTTCCGGATATTTCTGTGTTGGAGCCGCTTGGTGATTGTCTGGGGGTAACCGTGAGTGAATTGCTGGCAGGACAGCATATTGAGGCGGAAGAGTATCATCTTGTTACGGAGCGTATGCTTGTGGAAGCGATCGGGCCAAAACGCCTGTATCGTCTGGAAATTGCTGTGCGTGTGCTGGATGTATTGGCTGCTTTGGGTATCGTTCTGCCCTTTCTATTGCCAAAAGATACTTTTATGCCGGAACTGAATGCGGCAAACTGCTCTTTCTGGATGATTGCGATTGTGCTCTGTGTTATAACGGAATATCTGCATAAGGCGATTCCGGCCTATGAATTCCGCCGCACGAATATATGGATTGAGGGAATCAGCGGCGCGGCGACATTTGCTCTGACAGTGGGAGCTTCTTTGCTGGTGTCCGGCGGATGGAAGGCGATGCAGGGGGAGTCTTTTCGGGAGAATTTGCCTCTTTTCTTAATGAGTTCAGCAGGGTTTGCGGTTGGATTAGTATTCTGTCTTTTTGTGACGTGGCAGAGACGTAAGTATTGGTTGAGAAAGCTGGAGAAAGAGTAAAAAGAGCGATTTTGTATTGTTATTCTGCTGATATTGGCTAGTCTGTAAATCTGTTCGGGCCAGCCGTTTTTTTCAGTTTCTTTAGTCGTTTTTTTGCGTTGAAATTGCGTTTGATTTTTTGTATTATACAGATAACGAGGTGTGTTGTCAGCAAAAAAAGGCAGGGCATTTTTGCAAAATTATATGAGGAGGGCTTGCATATGCTTACGGACGAAAAAATCAAAAATTCCGGTGAGCTGGAGTTTGCCGTGTTTTGCATTGAAAATGTAGCAGCAAATCTGGGTGTTGGAGCAGAGCGTATTTACCAGGCATTTACCGAAAAAAGTGACATTTTAAGCAGCTATATCGTGCCGGAGTATGAAGTTCTGCATACGCAAAGCCGGGAATATATCGTAGATGACCTCCTTGATGTAATGCGGGAAAGGGGCGTGGAAGTATGATTCTTTATCACGGTTCCTTTTTGGAGATTGCTGAGCCGGATCTGGTTCATTCTCGTCCAAATGTTGACTTTGGGCGTGGTTTTTATGTCACGCCGCTGTATGAACAGGCGGCGAAGTGGTGCGGTAAGTTCATACGTCGCGGTAAAGACGGTATTATTTCATGTTATGACTATGATGAAAGATGGGAATCAGAACTCAAAACGCTGAAATTTGATTCCTATTCCGAAGAGTGGCTGACATTTATTCTGAACTGCCGCCGCGGAAAAGATTCGACAGATTATGATCTTGTGACGGGCGGTGTTGCTAATGATAAGGTGTTCAATACGGTGGAACTGTATTTTGACGGATTGATCGATAAAACAGAAGCGATCAACCGACTCCGTTATGAAAAGCCGAATCTACAGGTTTGTTTCCGTACAGAGAAAGCACTGTCTCTGTTGCATTTTGAAAGGAGTGAAATACTATGACAGCGAACCCGGTTTTACTTCAGAAAAAATATAGTCGTGTCATTGAGTGCTTTGCCAGACGACAGGGACTCTCATTGGATGGAGCATTGGATTTCTTTTATCATTCCGAGGTCTATCAGTTGATTCGTGACGGTGTATCCGATATGCACTGTATGAGCGATGCGTACCTGGCAGAAGAACTGGAACAGGAATATGCCCAAATTCCGTATAGAGGACAATCAGCAGGAAAAATACGGACGGAAAGTAGAGAGGAACAGGATGAGTAATCTGTCGGAGGAGAGAATTCTAAATGAGTTTCTGGAGTTGACCGCGATTGATTCCGTCAGTTACCACGAACGTCAGATGGCGGACTGTCTGACGAAAAAGCTGGTGGAACTGGGCTTTGTTGTGGAGGAGGATGACGCCGGAAGCCATTATGGCGGGAGCGCAGGAAATCTCTACGGTTACCTGAAAGGGGAACTTCCGGGCGAACCGATTCTGCTGTCAGCCCATATGGACACGGTGCAGCCGGGCATCGGAAAGAAAGCGGTTGTAAAAGAGGGCGGACGGATTGAGTCTGTCGGGGAGACCGTGCTGGGATCGGACGATGTCAGCGGTATAGTCGAGATTCTTGAGGGTATCCGAAGTGTAAAGGAAGCCGGATTGCTGCATCGTGATATCGAGGTGCTGTTTCCCATCGGGGAGGAGATGCATATCCGCGGGTCGGCGGTGTTTGATTTTAGCCGGATTCGTGCGAAAGAGGCTTATGTGCTGGATATGAGCGGAGCGATCGGAAGCGCCGCCCTGCAGGCGCCGTCCCTTCTGACGTTTGAGATTCAGGTAATCGGGAAAGCGGCTCACGCGGGCTTTGAGCCGGAAAAAGGAATCCATGCAATCCGCGTCATGAGTGAGATTATCTGCAGACTGAAGCTGGGGCACGTTGACGAGGAAACCGTGATGAACGTCGGACAGATTGAGGGAGGCGTGACGACGAACATCGTGCCTGCATCCTGTATTTGCCGGGGTGAGGTGAGAAGCTATAATCATGAAAAAGCGGTTCGGGTTATAAAATCAGTCGAACAGACAGCGCGGGAGACGGCGGAGGAGTTCGGTGCAGATGCGCGTGTGGATACGATGGTGCAGATGGAAACGTATCGGATCGATGAGACGTATCCTGTTGTACAGCGATTTGTCGCGGCTTGCAGTGACCTGGAGATTTCCTGTGAACTGCGGCGGACGTTCGGCGGGAGCGATAACAACAATTTTGTGAAAAACGGAATTCACGGAATCGTTCTCTCCTGCGGCATGTATCAGGTTCACTCGAAAGAGGAATATACATTTCTTTCGGATATGGGAACCTGGGCGACACTGGGGGGGAAGCTTATTACGGATGAGGTTTTTTCATGAAAAATTTTGTTTGAAGATGTATTGAAATAGCTTTGGGTTATTGTATAATTGAGGAAGAAAGTACGCAAGATAATACGTAAGTAAAATAAGAATTTAAATGTGCTAAGTGATCTTTAACTATATTTAGTACCGCTAACCCTAAAACGACGGAATGGAGTTTATTATGGGAGAGTATAAACCGCCTTATGTTATCACAAATGAAATATTGGTGAGGATAGTGAACAGCTTCCGGAGGCTGTTAAGCGCTTGTTGGACGTTATGGAATATGATATTCCCTATACCGGAAGGACGCTTATGGAGAAACTGGGATTGAAATCGAAAGAAGGATTCCGCAGGAATTATCTGCATCCGGCGATGGAGATGAATCTGATACGGATGACCATACCGGATAAGCCCAATAGCAGGAATCAGAGGTATATGAAAATCTGAAAGGAGGAGGCAGTTTACGCCACGCCCATCGGAGATTTTTGGTCTCTGATGGGCGCTGTTTTATTTAGATGGATATCTAACGATTCTTCCGCTCTTCCACCATTTGCACAAACCATTCTACCATTGCAGGATCATAATGTGAGAAAAACGAGCTTTCTTTCTTATCAAGCGCTGCCATAGCCGCCATATCATCATCAGTTAAGTTAAAGTCGAAAATATCGAAGTTTTCAGCCATCCTCTCATAATGTGTTGATTTTGGAATCACAACGACTTCCCTCTGTATGTGCCAACGCAGGATGACCTGAGCCACGCTCTTGCCGTATTTTTCTCCGATAGCGGCAATTGTGGGATTGCTGAACATATTCCCGCGTCCTTCACCAAAAGGAGCCCACGCTTCAATCTGCACACCATACTTATCCATGTATTTTTTCGCAAACACCTGCTGATTAAGCGGATGTGTTTCCACCTGATTAACCATAGGGCGAATTCGGGCAAATGATGCTATGTCAACCAGACGGTCAGGATAAAAATTAGACACACCGATTGCCCTGATTTTGCCCTGCTCATACAACTCCTCCAATGCTCTCCACGCTCCATAATAATCAGAGAATGGCTGATGAAGCAAACACAAATCCAGATAGTCTGTCTGCAGCTTGCGCATGGATTCAAGTACAGATTCCCTTGCAGCCTCATACCCATAATTTTCAATCCAGACCTTTGTGGTAAGGAAAATCTCCTCACGGGGAACTCCGGATTTTTGAATTGCGGAGCCAACCTCAGCCTCATTAAAATAACTCTGTGCTGTGTCGATGGAACGGTAGCCTGCTTTCAGTGCATCCAGCACACAGCGTTCACATTCCTCCTGCGTTACCTGATAAACTCCGTAACCCAGAATCGGCATTTTTACTCCGTTTGATAATGTCACGTATTCCATGATGTTTATCTTCCTTTCATCTGTTTTTCTCTGCCCAGGCTTTTAGCTCTGCTGCACCGGCATTGGCAGCGAAACGCTTGCCATAGTAAAATCTCCCTTCTGTCAATTATTTTAAAATCCCATACTGACTGTCATCCACGGCTTCAAGCCACTCATTAGAGCTATTTTCGCCCGGTACCTCGACCGCCAGATGAGAGAACCAGCTGTCCGGTGCAGCACCGTGCCAATGCTTTACACCAACCGGAATATTAATGCAGTTGCCGGGCTTCATCTCCACAGCGTCTTTACCCCACTCCTGATAATATCCTCGTCCGGCCACGCAGATTAAAATCTGTCCGCCGCCTTTATCAGCGTGATGAACATGCCAGTTGTTGCGGCATCCCGGCTCAAAGGTCACGTTGAAAATGCCGACCTGACTGGTGGATACCGGTGCAAGGTAGCTCTGACCAATAAAGTATTGCGCAAAAGCGTCATTTGGCGCACCAATCGGGAATACCATCTCCGCCGCATGCGCAGACTTTGCGTCTGCAGCGACGCCTTCCTCTGCCCACACTTCTTTTGCCATATTAAATACTGCCCAGCCCTTCGGCCAGCCTGCGTAAAAGGCAACATGAGTAATAATTGCCGCAATTTCTTTTCTGGTTACGCCTGCTTTTTTCGCGTTTTCCAGATGATACTTTAAAGAAGAATCCGTAATACCGGACGACATCAGTGCCACCACTGTGATGATGCAACGGGTCTTGTGGTCGATGCCCTGATTATTCCACACGGAGCCAAAAAGGGTGTTGTCATTCAGGTCCGCGAACTCCGGTGCAAATTCTCCAAGGGCATCCCGCCCTGCTGTCTGTACTATTTTCTCCATATGCAAATGCCTCCAATCTGATACAGGAAGTGCCATAAATCAAAAACTGAATCTGTTTGACACTTCGCTCTTCATGTGATATCATCATTCTAATACCTGAACCTGACTTTAGGTCAATACCTTATTTGAAAATTTTTTGTGAATTGGAGGTTATAGCTATTATGTACACAATTGGCCAAGTATCGGAGATGTTTGACCTGCCTATTTCTACGCTCCGCTATTACGATAAAGAAGGACTCTTTCCGAACCTGCAGCGCTCTTCCGGTATAAGAAAATTCTCAGACAGAGAAATTGAAACTCTGCGCGTGATAGAATGCCTGAAGAAATCCGGTCTGGAGATTAAGGACATCAAGCAATATATGGAATGGTGCGAACAGGGGAATGCGACTTATCAGCAGCGAAAAGAACTGTTCGAAAAACAGATAGAATCTGTCGAAGCGGAAATGGAAAGGATGAAAGGCGTTCTTGCGCTTCTTAAGTATAAATGCTGGTATTATGAACAGGCTATTCAAGACGAAAATGAGAATCGGCTGAAAGCAATGAAACCGGAAGATATGCCGGAAGAAATCAGACTCGCATATGAGAAAGCTCATAATTAAGGAATCAAATACACAAATTTACGTGATGGTCTACAGCAACTATTTCTGCTCCTTTCCAGGTTTCAGCGGACAGCTTCCATTTAACGCATACCTGCAGTCGCAGCAGTCATCTCCGTAACCCAATGTTTTCGTCCGATGGAATCCATTTTTCATATAATAAGCGACAATATAATCCACCGCACATATTCCCGGCAGGATGCCGCCTGCATCAAATCTGTCAGCATAGGCAATGAATCCGCATTTCTTTATGTTGATCATAAATTCATTCTCGTTTATATCCTTATACTCGATTTCCCAATCAAAGGGATGCAGACTTCCGTTTTCCTGTCGGAGTATATGCTGTTTCGCCTTTTTTCTGAAGCTGTTCAAATATGCTTTCCCGACCATGTGCAGCAGCGGCTTTGGAATGGTCAGCAGCATTTTCTCATTCATGTGCCACATAAGCTCATCCGCCTGCTTCTGATCCATTCCCAATTCCATCATTGCTTTATACCACGCAACATAAGAGGGCGCATAGGCGTAATTGAAAGAAAATATACTTTTTCCGATATCGGGAGTTTCCTTAAGCACTCTCCCAAACCAAGAGTCCGACCTGCTTTTAAATTTTATGTAAAAATCCTTTCCATACATCCGTATAATCATTTTTCTGCTTCTTGCCATCGTCAGATAATAGATAAACTTCATCATGCAACATATTTCCTCTGCAAATTTAATGCTTCCTGTTATTGATACTCATCTCCCTGTTTGAACACCGGCGGCCAATAAGGCAGGACAGGGGCTCCGGACTTCAATTTGAAGTCGCAATATTCCCCGCCGGAGGCACAGGTCTGCTCACGGTACAGCGGCGCACCCAGTACCCCGAACATCACATAGTCCAGATTACAAAGATAAGGCATAGTATTCATGCATCACCCTGTAATTCTCCCCACAATATATTCTCTATTAAGTCTCAAGAAACTCTCTTGCTTCCTGCACATATTCATCAACCTTATAGAGTGTGGCAGTATGGCCGCCTTCTACTTTAACAGTCTTTGCTTTCGGCATAGAAAGAAGCAAATCCGCCTGCGCATCCTCCGAAAAAGCCTTGTCTTCCTTCGGAAGAACCAGAAGCGTTTTATCATCAAACCTTTTATAATCCGAAAGCTCAAAGGGCTTTATGTCTGCCACGTCCATGATCAAGCCTGTCATATGCAGGTCAAACTCCTTAGTGTATTGCCCATAAATCCAGGCGAAGAAATCCTCCATATATGCTCTGCTAATGGGATTCTCATTTTCCATACCGACCTGCTTTTTTGATGCCGCGAACAATATTTTCTTTATCCATGAATAAGGAACCACTTTCATAAGCCCCAGCATCACTCCATACGATTTATACTGCTTTTTCAAGTCCGCAATGCTCTCCTGTGACAGGCTGCACGTAGAATATAAAGCCACAGCGGACACTATATCCGAATACCGCCTTGCAATAAGCTGAGCCATAAACTCGCCCAATGAAGCACCGATTAACACGGGGTTCTTAATATCCAGCTTTTTTATAAGCTTCATGATATGGTCGGCAAGCTGTTCCAGATCGCCTATTTCCATAGGATAATCAAAGGTGAGAATACGATAATCCTCTTCCATTTGAATAATATGATTGAACCAAACATCTGAAATTCCCGTGCCGCCTACAAGATACACCAGCGTATACCTGGCATCAGCTTTACCGCATAAAAGATAGCGGGTGCTAATCCCATCTATTTTTTCTTCTGCAAAGGGATGTGTTTCGCTAAACCTTTGTATTTCTTCTGCAAATGTCATATTTACCTCCATAAATATCATGAAAACAGCAAGAATCAGTGCAGCAAGCGCAAGGCCGCCGACCATGTAGAATACCGGACGTGACATCCACGTTCCATAATTCTCTCCGTGGGTGCCAAGGCGGATGGTTTACTACGATATGTTTTTCTGTTTATCCATGGTGATAACTCTCCTTGCATTTATAGTTAGATATAACTAACCTTTATTATACAGCACGATGAGTAGAAAAACAAGAACAAATCTGAGAGTTTCTTTAAAAGTTCTGAGTACTTTCTATTCAAAAAAAGAAGGATGATGTATAATGTACATGCCGGGTTGACAAATAAAAAGCATCCGGGAAATTGGACTGTGATAGGTGAAACACTTTGTGCCAAACATAGGAGATAATGGATATGCACCAACAAGGACAAATTAATCGTGACGATATGCTGGAACTTACGCGGCGGATGACACTGAGCCGAAACTGTTTTTCCAGAATCGCGGGCGCGTATTATGATGAAGAGGGTTACATAGACGGAACGTTTAATCGGCATTTTAGGAAGCTTACCGCGGCGGAGCGGAAAATAAATCTGGAAATCGCGAAGGCGATTCCTTTTTCTCGGACAAATGAGCAGCTGCGGGAATACCGCTTTGATCCGGCGGATGAAAAGCCGGGAACGGTCTGGCAGATGCTGATGGCGCTTCTGGATTGCGGGCTGAAGAATGATGCCCTGTTGGACGTCCTCTATGAACTTGTCGGGGAGAGATATCATTCTTCTGAGCCATTTGCTTTTTATCTGTTTTACGGGAGCTATGATGTTCCGCTGCATGGCAGTGACCGGGAGTGGCAGGGGGAATCGGAGGAGGTGTATTCTTTTCTGGTCTGCGCGGTTTGTCGGGTTGATCAGAATTATGATCCGGGGAAACCGGAGAGCGGATTTTTGTTTCCGGCGTTTAAAAATCGCAGCGGGGATTGTGATCGGATCGAGATATTCTGGAACGGCGGGGACTTGTTGGAGCAGATTTTCGGGGTGTGACTATGTCATTATACGCAATCGGAGATTTTCATCTTTCCTTTCAGGCGGATAAACCGATGGATCAGTTTGGCAGTGTCTGGCGAAAGCATGAAGAGAAAATTCAGAAAAACTGCAGCAGGATGATTCGGCCGGAGGATACGCTTGTGATTACCGGGGATCATTCCTGGGGCAGGAAGCTGGAGGAATGCCGGGAAGATCTGGCTTTTATTGAAGCGCTGCCGGGACGGAAAATCCTGCTCCGCGGCAACCACGATATGTTCTGGGATGCGAAGAAGACCGAGCGGTTGAATCGGGAGTATCAGGGGCGGCTTTCGTTTTTGCAGAACAATTATTATGCTTATGAGAATTATGCGTTGGTTGGGACAAAGGGGTATACGTTTGAAGGACCGTTTTATCTGGATCGAAGAGGGAGAATCGTCGGCTGGGATGAAGAAAAAGAAGCGCATGCCAAAAAGCTGATCGACCGTGAAATTGCGAGGCTGCAGCAGTCCTTCGATGCGGCGGCTGCGGACGGATACCGGAAATTTATCATGTTTCTGCATTACCCGCCCACCAGTGTGATTGAGAAAGAGAGTGCTTTTACCCGGATGGCGGAGAAATATCATGCGGAGCATGTGGTGTACTCTCATTGTCACGGGGAAAGTCGGTATCACGACAGTATCTGCGGGGAGTATCATGGGATAAACTATCATCTGGTTTCGGGGGATTTTCTGAAGTTTCGACCGGAGCGGATTCTGTAGAGGGAAGAGACGTGAGGAATATGGATGTATTTATGGATTATTGGCTGGAGATTGTCATTTTTGCAGCGGGAATTTTTGAAATATATAAATTTTTTAAAAACAGAATTAACAAAGACCGTATAGATTTATATGCAGGATTATCACTGGTTGTTGGTGTTTTATATATTTTGCTGGGTGTATATTTTTTGACTCCGTTATCAGAAAAGCGAGATAGATTGACTATGATTCTGGGAATTATTTGGGCAGCATCTATTGTTGCCAGATGGATTTATGGGAAAAATAAAAACGCAGCATAAACATTGTTTATATAAAAATGAATCATTTTTATTATAGATGATGAAACATGAGGGGCTTATATGGACAGACAGAACATATTTGATTATGTGAATAAGAGGTACGGTACGGAGCCGGAATATTTATGGGAGAGGTATCCATCCTACGCAGTTCTGCGTCATCGGGATAACGGAAAATGGTATGGGATTCTGATGAGTGTTCCTGGGGATAAGCTGGGCTTCTCCGGCAAAGATGTTGTGGATATCCTGGATGTAAAGTGTGAGTCTGAGATGATTCTTTTTTTGCGCCAGTCTCCGGGATTTTTGCCCGGTTATCACATGAATAAAAATCACTGGATAAGCATTTTGCTGGACGGTACGGTTTCAAAGGATAAGATTCTTGATTTGCTTGATATGAGTTTCTGTTATACGATGAAAACTGGAAGGTATCGAACCCGAGAAACTGAGGAAATTGAGAAAAGTTGTGTAAATCCGGAGGCATCGAACCCGAGAAACTGAGAAAAACGA
>JAJQCB010000138.1:10496-11957 GCA_021203005.1 Clostridiales bacterium
TGAGAAAAGTTGTGTAAATCCGGAGGCATCGAACCCGAGAAACTGAGAAAAACGAGAAAAATATGTAAATTCCACTTGTATAGAATAATCGTATATCGAGATTTGAGACATATTTGATGATTTTGCACTGAGGAGGGTAAGGTTTATGAGTACACTGTTGCGGTCGGAATGTCTTCAATGCCTGACAGAAAGTCAGCTGCGCAGCATCCCGCAGGAGGCCGGGGAAGAGCAGAAACTGGCTTTTTTACAGGGCATGTTTGGGATTTTATCCAAAGCACCCGCGGAAGTATGCGCGCCGGTGATTGTGCGCGATATAGAGGAACTGAACAAGAAGATTTTTGGCAGGGTGCGGGATTATTCTGAGGAAAAATATTATTATAACCGGTTAATGCTGGAAAAAGAGCCGCAAATCCGGAGGAAAATTCATAGCGCAGAGGATCCGCTGCGGAAAGCACTGCAGTTTTCACTGGTGGGAAATTACATTGATTTTTCCGCAGTGAAAAATGTGGAGGAAGCATATCTGGAAAAACTGTTAAAGGATGTGGAGCAGAGTTGTGTCCTTGGAGAAACTTATGAAATGCTGAAGCGGGATTTAAGCAAGAGCAGAAAGTTGTTGTTTTTGACGGATAATGCCGGGGAGGGTGTTCTGGACAAACTGTTTCTGGAGGTAATTCGGGAGGCATATCCGCAGCTTAACCTGAAAGTGCTGGTCAAGGGAAGCCCTGTTCTGAATGATATGACCATGGAGGATGCTTTGCAGATCGGCATGCAACAGACAGCGGAAGTTTATGATAATGGTAACGGAATTGCAGGAACCTGGCTGCCGGAGTTATCATCGGAGGCAAAAGCCATCTGGGATAATGCGGATGTTATCATTTCCAAGGGGCAGGCAAACTATGAAACCCTGCGTCTGAGCAGCAGAAATATTTATTTTATATTCTTATGTAAATGTAACATGTTCTGTGAGAATTTCCGGGTTCCCCGATTTACGGGCGTACTGGTTCATAAAGAGTTATGATCCACTTGTTTAAAGCGGATAAGAAAAAGGCGAAGAGGATAGCAGAAAACATCCGGGAGATAGTTTTTGTTGACTCGAAAAAATATATGGTTTTGCCAATTGATATAAATCACTTATACCAGATTTTCAGGAGGAGGACAGACGATGAATAATGTGGAACGAAAATCTATGGGACTGCCGTATTGTTATGACGACCCCGCCTTGTTGGGAGACCAGCACATTTATCAGAATAAGATGTGCGAATACAATCAGACGCTGCCTACTGAAGTGGAGAAGCGGCAGCAGCTGCTGAGAGAAGTTTTTGCGGAAATAGGTGAGGGGTGTACGGTTGAGACGCCTCTGAATGCAAACTGGGGATGCAGACATGTGCATCTCGGGAGAGGTATCTATATTAATCCTGAATTATTCACGGCGACCTGATTTTTCCATATACCAGACACCGA
>JAJQCB010000227.1 GCA_021203005.1 Clostridiales bacterium
GCAACGAGAAACACGGAAAAAGGTTCACAAAAAATGAGGTCCTCTGTCTGTACAACCTGCACAGGCAGAAGGCCCCATTTCCGTTATAAAGATTTCATCCTCAGCTGAGCAATTCCAGCAGCTCCTCCTGCGACAGGCTTGCAAGCGACGCACTTTCCCCGGCGAGGACCTGGTCCGCGAGATCCTTCTTCTCCTCCTGCAGCTTCAGAATCCGCTCTTCGATGGTTCCTTTCAGGATCAGACGGTACACCGTGACCTGCCTGGTCTGCCCGATTCGATGGGTGCGGTCCGTCGCCTGATTCTGTGCAGCGAGGTTCCACCACGGGTCGTAGTGGATCACTACGTCTGCTCCCGTCAGGTTCAGCCCGTTGCCGCCCGCCTTGAGCGAGATCAGAAACACCGGGACGTCTCCCTCGTTGAACTGATGCACCAGACGGATGCGCTTTTCCTTGGACGTGGAACCGGTCAGGATAAAATACGGGATTCCCTCCGCTTTGAGGTCTTCCTCGAGAAGCGCGAGCATGGAGGTAAACTGCGAGAAGAGAAGCATCCTGTGCCCGCCGTCCATAGCCTGCCGGATCAATCCCATAACAGCGTCCCTCTTCGCGCTCTCTTTGTGATACTCCTCGTAAAGAAGCGACGGATCACAGCAAATCTCACGGATTTTCGTGAGTTGCGCGAGGACTTTCACTTTTCCTGTCCCGAACGTCCCGTCCAGGATCGAATTCTTCAGTTTGAGAACCTCCGCGTCGTAGAGCTTCTGCTGTTCCCCGGAAATCGGCACATAGCGCACCTCCTCCAGCTTCGCGGGAAGGTCTTTTAAGACGTCCGCTTTCCGCCTCCTCATGAGGAACGGGGACGTCATCTTTTTGAGTTTTTCCATCGGGTCTTTCTCTTTGTTCTTCGTGATCGGAACCGCAAATCTCTGCTCAAATTCTTTCTGCGAATACAAAAACCCGGGCATCAGGAAATCAAAAATACTCCAGAGCTCAGAGAGGCGGTTTTCGATTGGCGTTCCGGTCAGCGCGAGGCGGTGTTCTGCGCTCAGCGTCTTTACAGCTTTCGAGACCGCCGCGCCCGCATTTTTAATGTACTGCGCTTCATCCAGGATCACATAAAAGAACGATTTTCCTGACAGCTCAGCGATATTCCGCTTCAGCAGATCGTAAGAGATAATGTACACCTGCGTCGCATCCCACGCCGCGAGGGCTTTTCTCCTGGCCGCCGCGCCGCCGGCGATCGGTATCACCCGGATGTCCGGCGCAAATTTCGCGAATTCCTCCTGCCAGTTATAGACAAGCGAAGCAGGACAGACCACCAAAGAAGGCAGCTCTGTCCCCGGTTTCCCCTCATCGTAGTCATACAGGAGCGCGGCGATCGTCTGCAGCGTCTTTCCCAGACCCATCTCGTCCGCCAGGATTCCGCCGAACCCGGCCTCCTCCAAAGTCCGGATCCACTTAAAGCCCAGCGCCTGGTAAGGTCTTAAGGTTCCGGCAAGAGTTGCCGGCGGTTCGCTCTCGGAATCCCGGATTGTCTTAAAATTGCGGATGATACCGCGATATACTCTGTCTCTTGACGAATACAGCGCATCATGCTCCTCCAGGAGCCTGTCGAGGTACAGTGCGCGGTAGAGCGGCACTTTAGCGCTTTTTTGAATCACATCCTCAGGGCTCAGATCCAGTTCGAGCATAAAATCACTGATCTGGGAAAGCTGGTCGTCCTCCGCCAGATCCAGGAAATCCCCGGAGGAAAGCACATGAAACCGTTTCCTCTGACGATAGCTCTGCAGCACTTCCAGCAGCTCTTCCTCCGAAATCCCGGAGGACGTCAGCGACAGGTCGAGGAGGCCGCTCTCCACGGAAATGCCAACTTTCACGTTCGGAACGGGAGCGACCGTATACTTCCGGAATGCTTCAGATCCATGTACCGTGCCGTACTTTTCCAGGACAGCGATGCCGGACTGGAGAAAATCAAAAAGCTGCTCATCATTCATGACATCAGAAAAGAATCCCTCCGCGCCGGTCGATGCATGATGCATAAGGCTCCCAATCGCGTCGGCAACCCGCCTTTCCTGTTCGACATCCCGGTCCCGGTCTGTCAGAGCTGCGCCGCAGAGCGTGTAGGCGCTTTCCGTGATCCCTGATTTCTGCCTGTAACGGACCTTTCCCACACACCGCAGGAAGTGCATCGTTTCCGGATGCATGTTCCGGCACATTTCTGCATAGAAGCCGGCGCCGGTGCTTTCCGAAAAATCCGGCGTCTCACAGTCAAGATAGAAATCAAACTGCGGCTCGGGAGGCAGATATCCCTCCGCTTCCTTTTCACAGTTATCCGTGAAATCAACCGACGGATTCTCTAAAAAAGCAGGAACAACGCGGTAATAAAATTCCTGCAGGTTCGGCAGGCCTACCTGAAACCGAAAGTATCCGGATGCATCTGCGACCGCGTCAAACGGCTTCACGATCTCCTGCTCTTTCCTGGTGATCCGGGAAAGGCCGTCCGCGTTCAGAGTATAGCGGTGGGAACCGCTGCCATGAAGCAACACAGGGATCAGGCCGTGTACCGCGATCCCGGAAAAGACGCCTTTCGCGTCCGTCAGGCGGTCGCAGGTCAGGGAAAGACGGATGTCCCTGTGCCCCACCGGAATTTCCTTACTTGCCACTCCATTTGTTTTATCCTGAAATTCAGCGTTCTTCCCTTCCCAGACATCATAAAAATTGTCCAGGACCGCGCCCTTAAAGTCCAGATTCGACGTGACATTGATCGTCCTGACGCTGCGTCCGGAGCGCCAGTTCTTCTCCGCAATCTGTGAATTAAGGTCGAAGACATCGCCGACTTTTCTCTGCAGAAAATCATAAAGTCCGGCCGAGCGTTCCGTAAAGTCATATTCCCCGAAGTCAATACTTTCCTTTTTCGACAGTGCAAGATCAGACCTGCCGACATAAGCCGCGATCAGCTCCCTGACATTGCGGACAACGATAATCTTTCCTCCCGCTTTCTGGATCCGGAAGCTGAGCTTCGCCTCTCCGGCTTCGATGATAATGCGGGGGAACAGCTCGACAGCTTTGTTCCTCTGCGGGTCGGGGAGATCCGTCTTGCGGATACTTTCCCGGTTCGCTTCCTCGAGGCTCATGAAAAATTTCTTCGCTTTCTCATCCGTGAGGTCGTTTGTCTCCTCCGCCAGCCGGTCTGTCTCATCCCAAAGCAGTTTGCACAGCACCAGGCCGTTTATATTAAGATAGTGCTCCGCCGGAAAGCGGCCGTCCGGATCAACTTCGGATTCGGCCGGCATATCTCCGTCAGAATACCCGTCCCAATAAGAATCCGAGCTGCCCTCCCCGTCAAGATATCCGTCTCTGGTTTCCAGATACAATTTATTCCCCGTAAGGCCGGCGCTTCCAGCCGCAAAGGAGTAATTGAACAGCGAATCGTGTGCAATGAGTTTCGCCAGGAATGTCCGGGTGCCGTCACGGCCTTTCTCCTCATTTGCACGAATATAAACCGAATCCGGGTGATTCTTAAGGATATCATCCGCCATATGCATCGAGTACGGATCCGTCACATAATCCTTCAGAGCGGTCCTCATGTCATAAACAGCAATGCCGCCGGGATCTTTGCGTCCCCGGAAAAAATCAAGAGCCGGACACGGCGTAAGCCCATATTCCTCACGCAGACGCGCCTGCTCCCTGTGCTTCTTTTTCTCCCTGACGTCATTGATTCGTTCCCGGCTGTCAAATCTGCCCTCCTCCACGACGAGAAGACCGCCGTTTTGCTGCTCCATGTAGTACAGGACAGCCGCCTCATGACAGCACAGCCGCCCCTTTTTTCCCTCCGGACAGTTGCAGGTAAAAAGCGACGGCTCAATCTGCGTGTTAAAATCGAGCGGCCATTTCCTAATCGTGACTGGAAAACACGGGTCACTGGAATACCGGGAATAGTAAGGGCTGTTATATGACAGGCGGCGTTTTTTCGGCATTCCCGCCGCACTTTTCTCCTTTTCATCCGGATAATATTCAGCAATCAGTCCGTACCAATCTCTCGTAACCCTGATCCTTGACTGCATGGCCTCGCCTGCCGCCTCTTTCAGCACAGACGCGGGAAACAGATGGCGCCACCGTACAGGCCTGCGGAGCGGCTCCTCCGATTCCGGATCTTCATTCAGGCGGAATTTCTCTCGCATCTCATCTGTAATGATCAAATCTTTCCCCGTTTGAATCTCTTTGCCCATCATTTCCTCCAATCCATCAGTAAATAGTGTAAAAACCAGGGTTATCTCTGCTTTTTATTATATTCAGGATACAAAAAATATCAATACAGAAACAGCCGTCGGCACCACCATCGAAATGTTTTTATAGCATAGGAAATTATACGCTTTAACACTTTACAGCAAAAAGGTTATTCCTGTGATACAAAAAATGAGACCCTCTGCCTGTACAACCTGCACAGGCAAAAGACCTCATCCGTCTATTTCTCCGTTTAAAAATATTCTGCCAAAATCTCTGTTTCCGGATTTCTGATCAATACAGCTCTTTTAATATCTCCACGCACCGTTCCAGCCCAAACACACCGCTGTCCAGGCAGATATCATAGTGCTGCGCCTGTCCCCACTCCAGGTCTGTGTAAAACTGGTAATAATTTTTCCGCCGCTTATCCTTGTCAGAAAGCCGCTTCATAGGTTTGATCTCGTTCTCACCATAGACTTCCACAATCCGGTGCGCGCGGAATTCTTTGGATGCATGGATAAAGACCGTCAGGCAATCCGCGATGTCTTTTAAAATGTAATCCGCGCACCGTCCCACGATCACGCAGGATTCCTCCTGTCCGATTTTCTCAATCACAGTTTTCTGCGCCTGCCACACCACATCCTGCATGGACCGCCCCTGATAATCCCGGGTGGCAAAAATAGTGCCGAGCAGGCTGTTGGACGCCGTATACTCACCGTGCTCCTTGATAAACTCCTCCGCCAGGCCGCTCTCCACGGCAGTCTTTAACAAAATCTCATCGTCATAGCACGGGATGCCAAGCTCTTTTGCCAGGGTTCTCCCGATGGTGCGTCCGCCGCTGCCGAATTCACGGCTGATCGTAATAATTCGCTGTTTCATAAAGCCGATTCCTCCTTTCAAAATATCACTGTTATATCGTCGCCGATTTTTCCCGTAACCCTTTCATAAAAAGCAGGCAAAAACATATATGCCCCGACCTGCTTTCCCTTTTTAACTGTATCAGCCTAAATGAGCCACTTTCTTCTTATACCCGCTCCGCAGCAGGAAAATACCGATCACCGCCGTGATCACCTCCGCAATCGGGAACGTCCACCACACCAGAGAATTTGCCGCACCCGAGGTGACAATCATCCGGACAAACACCCACGCCACCGGGAGCACGAAGATCAGCTGTCTGCAAAGGGAAACGACCAGCGACTGCATCCCGCAGTCAATCGCCTGGAAAATTCCCTGAAACGCGATACTCGCTCCCGCGAACACAAAACTGATGGAGATAATGCGCATTGCGCTGATACAGATTGCCTGCGTTTCGCCGGATAAACCGAACACCCCGCAGAGCGGTGCCGCGCACAGCTCCAGGAACACAGCGCCGATCAGCATAATCACGACAGAATAGATGATTCCATATTTAATCCCATCGTTGATTCTGGATTTACTCCGCATGCCGTGACTGAAAGAGATCACCGGAGTGATGGTGTCCCGCAGGCCGAACGCCGCAAACAGAATAAACTGCTGTATCTTGTAAAACAGGCCGTAGGCTGTCACCATATTTTCCCCTACCCTGACCAGAATCAGATTCAGTCCGTAAGTCATGATGGAGATCAGAGTCTGTGCAATGATTGCAGGCAGCCCGATGGAGTAAATCTCACCGATAATTTTTTTCGAGGGTTTCAGGTAGCGCAGCCCGTTCTTAATCTCCTTGTCGTACTTCAGATGGAACGTCAGGGCGACCGCAAAGGAGACGATCTGTCCGATAATGGTGGCAAGCGCCGCACCGCGCACACCCATCTTTGGAAAAAATCCGAGCCCGTAGATAAGAATCGGATCCATCACGATGTTGGTCACTGCGCCCAGAATCTGGGCAATCGTGGAATAGATGGATCGCCCGGTAGACTGAATTACTTTTTCAAAAACGGCAAAAAACAACATGCCAAACGAAACCGTGCAGCAGATTCTTAAGTACTGCACGCCCATAGTGAGGATCAGCTCGTTGGATGTCTGACTCCCGATGTAAGCTTTCACGCCGAATAACCCGAAGAGCACACAGGCTATATAAATAAGAAAGGTTACAAAATAAGCGTTCCCGGCCACGCGGTTTGCTTTTTCATAATCCTTCTGTCCCAGAGCCTTGGAAAGCAGCGCGTTAACGCCCACGCCGGTTCCGACGCCCACCGCCACGATCAGAATCTGCACCGGGAACGCCAGCGTCAGCGCATTCAACGCTTCCTCTCCGTTTTCCGCCATGTTAGAGACAAAGGCGCTGTCCACAATATTGTACAATGCCTAAAGCATCATGGATAATATGATGGGGATACCCATGCGCAGCATCAGCTTGTTCACCGGCATCGTGGCCATTTTTTTCTGTTGTGCGGTCTCTTCCATTTTTCATCATCCTCCCATTGTTCATATTTTAGTTTGCTGACAGGGAACCCTATTGCACGCCTGTCAATTCCAGATAAAATACATACTCCTATACATGCTTACGCACAAGATAATTTCATGTAAAAGAGCATATAAAAATAGTGTGCTGCGATAGCCGGACTTACGCATCGCTGCACACTATGAGGATATTATAGCTTTTTTGCAAAAAATTTCAAGAGAGGATTTTATATTTTTCTCCTGCTGCTACAGATTGCCATTTTGTTCTCCTCATGCTATACTTTATCTGTTTCTGATGTATTATGTGACAAGCAACTATTTCCTAATAAGAAACCACAACTATTGCAGTTCACAAAAATTTTATAAAATTTATACTTTTTTACCGGGGTCAGACCCCGGGAGGAGGACAACCATGAGTTCCATCAAAGATATTTCCCTGGCTCCGTCGGGAGCACACAAGATCGACTGGGTACAGAAAAACTGCCCGCTGCTGCGCAGCCTTGAGGCAGATTTCAGAAAGGATCGCCCTTTTGAGGGCATCCGCATCGCCCTCTCCATCCACCTGGAGGCCAAGACCGCCTATCTGTGCAAGGTGCTGGCGGCTGGAGGCGCCGAGATGTATATCACCGGCAGCAACCCCCTCTCCACGCAGGACGATGTGGCAGCAGCCCTGGCAGCAGAGGGTTTGAACGTCTACGCCTGGTACGGCTGCACTGTGGAGGAGTACGATGCGAACATCCGTAAGGTGCTGGAGCATGACTGCAATATCATCATCGATGACGGCGGCGACCTGGTGCACATGCTGCACACAGAAATGCAGGATAAAATCCCCTACGTCATCGGCGGCTGTGAGGAGACCACAACGGGCATTATCCGTCTTATCTCCATGGCAAAGAATAATTTCCTGCAATTTCCCATGGTTCTGGTCAATAACGCTGACTGCAAGCACCTTTTTGACAACCGGTACGGCACCGGACAATCTGTCTTTGACGGCATCAACCGGACAACCAACCTGATTGTTGCCGGAAAATATGTGGTCGTGGCAGGCTACGGCTGGTGCGGCAAGGGCGTCGCCATGCGCGCCAAGGGACTCGGCGCCCGCGTCATCGTCACAGAGATAGACCCCATCAAAGCCATCGAAGCCGTCATGGATGGGTTCGACGTCATGCCGATGAATGAGGCAGCTAAGATCGGCGACTTTTTCATCACCGTAACCGGCTGTGCCGGCGTGATCGACGAGGAAGATTTCCGCGTCATGAAAAACGGCGCCATCCTCTGCAATGCGGGACATTTTGATGTAGAGATCGATATGAAGCGGCTGCGGGAGATCGCACTCGACACTATAGACCAGCGAAAAAATATCGTGGGATATCAGATTACAGAAGATAAATGGATCTATGTGCTGGCGGAAGGCCGCCTGGTAAATCTGGCCGCCGGGGACGGACATCCGGCGGAGATCATGGACATGAGCTTCGCCATCCAGGCGCTGAGCGCCCGATATCTGGTCGAACACAAAGACAGCCTGACCGAAAAGCTGATCAACGTCCCCAGGGAAGTAGACCTGGAGGTCGCCAACCGGAAGCTGCGCTTCCTCGGCAAAGAGATCGATGTGCTGACGCCGGAGCAGGAGGAATATCTGAACTCCTCGTCATTATGATTCCTTCTTCCTCTGCGCCTCCAGCTCCATGATTGCCTCATTCAGCGAGAGCATCTTCTCATCCAGATTTGCCACAATTTGGGCACAGGACTGCAGATCCTCGCTGATGTAATCCGGAGCTTCCCCTTCAAACTTATAATAAATCTTGTGCTCCAGACTGGCCCAGAAATCCATCGCGATGGTCCGGATCTGGAGCTCCACTTTTGTCGGCACAGCGCCCTTCGTCGTCTGAACCGGCACCTGGATATGCATATGGAAACTGCGGTAGCCGCTCTTTTTCGGATGCTTCATATAATCTTTCGTATCAAGGATGGTAAACTCCCTCTGCTTTGCGATCATCTCCGCCAGACGGTAAATATCCGAGGTGAAAGAACAGACCACGCGGACGCCCGCGATATCATTTACGTGCTCTACCATGTTCTCAATCGTGCTCTCATATCCGTTCCGCTCCAGTTTGCCGACAATACTCTCCGCTGTCTTAAGTCTGGACTTCACATACTCGATGGGATTATACTGATAAATAAACTGGAACTCATCGCTCATGATATCCAGCTTTGTCCGGACTTCCTTGATTGCCGCATTGTAGAGAAACATAAGATTCTGCCAGTCGTAGACACTTCCTCTGACTTCTGCGCCCTGTTCCGCCATGACGCTCTCACCTTCCTTGCTGTAATTATGATACAATGGACAAAAGGTCGAAGATATGAGATCAAAAATCTCTGATTCCTGCGATCGAACTGATTGCGTGAAACAATCTGAATTATCCTGGCCTTTTTCCGCGTTAATCATAATTATCATACATCAACTGTCACTGAATGGCAATCCTTTTTCCCCTTGCAATAAAAAACAGAACGATTATAATAGAAACAAGCGGTCGGTCGGGAACACCACTTCCGGTCGCTATAAAAAAAGTTGCATTTGAAGGAGGAACATATGAGTACTTATACCACACAGATGGATGCAGCGAGAAAAGGCGTTATCACTCCACAGATGGAAATTGTAGCCCGCAAGGAGCACATGCCCACAGAAAAATTGATGGGTCTGGTGGCTGAGGGGAAGGTCGCTATTCCGGCGAACAAAAGCCACACCTGTCTTGACCCGGAGGGCATCGGCAGCATGCTGCGCACGAAGATCAATGTCAATCTCGGCGTTTCCAGAGACTGCAAGGACTACAATATTGAGATGGAAAAAGTGATGAGCGCCGTTTCCCTGGGAGCGGAGGCCATCATGGACTTATCCAGCCATGGAAATACACAGCCTTTCCGCCGGAAACTGACCGGTGAATGCCCGGCCATGATCGGCACAGTGCCGGTCTATGACAGCGTGATCCACTACCAGCGCGATCTCGCCACACTGACGGCGGAAGACTTTATCGACGTAGTGCGTCTGCACGCAGAGGACGGCGTAGATTTTGTCACCCTGCACTGCGGCATCACGCGCAAGACGATCGAGCAGATCAAAAAGCATAAGAGAAAAATGAACATCGTCAGCCGCGGCGGCAGCCTCGTCTTTGCCTGGATGTCCATGACCGGGGAAGAGAATCCCTTCTACGAATATTATGATGAGATTCTGGACATCTGCGAGAAGCATGATGTGACGATCTCTCTGGGTGACGCCTGCCGGCCCGGATGTCTCGCCGACGCGACCGATGTCTGCCAGATTGAGGAGCTGGTGCGTCTGGGCGAGCTGACCAAACGGGCCTGGGAGCACAATGTACAGGTGATGGTGGAGGGTCCCGGACATGTACCCCTCGACCAGGTCGCGGCGAATATGAAAGTACAGCAGACCATCTGCATGGGCGCTCCTTTCTATGTGCTCGGGCCAATCGTGACAGACATCGCTCCCGGCTATGACCATATCACCTCCGCCATCGGAGGCGCGGTCGCTGCCATGAGCGGAGCTGCTTTTCTCTGCTATGTCACACCGGCGGAGCACCTGGCTCTCCCCAACGTGGAGGATGTCAAACAGGGCATCATCGCCTCCAAAATCGCCGCCCACGCGGCGGACATCGCCAAGGGCATCCCCGGCGCGCGGGACATTGACGATAAGATGGCGGATGCCAGGCGGAACCTGGACTGGGACGCACAGTTTGCCTGTGCTCTGGACCCGGAGACGGCAAAAGCAATCCGGGATGACAGGCTTCCGGAAGACGACCACAGCGACACCTGCAGCATGTGCGGCAAATTCTGTGCCGTGAGAAGCATGAACAAAGCTCTGTCCGGGGAGTATATTGATATCCTGTAAACGAACCCCTTGCGCATATGTAATGCAGCAGTTCCCGGACTTTCGGGAACTGCTGTTTTCCGGGGTCAGACCCCGGAAAGGAAAAATAAAAATTATAAATTTTTTATAAACTACGCCGAGATTCCCGCCAGCCCGATGGCGCCCGGTCCGCTGTGACAGCTGATCACGCACCCGGTCTGAATATAGGTGTACGCTTTAAATCCAAGGGCAATCGCACATTCTTTCATCCTGTCTAAGACTTCCTGCGATGTTCCCTTGGAATAAAGGAGAAAGATGTGATCCCGGCACAGGTTGTGTCCCTCCGCAAAATCCCGGACATAGGTTTCCGCAATCCGCAGCATGGAACCGCGGTATTTTTTAGCGGCAATCAGATGCCCGCCGCCGTCAACCTCAATCAGCGGTTTAATGTGAAGAAGCGCCGCCCCCAGATAGGCGGCGTTAGAGACACGCCCGCCCGCTTTTAAATATTCCAGGTTTCCCGGAATGAAAGAGCAGGCCAGCTTCGGTGTCATTGCCTGGAACTCATCCGCCAGCGCCTGATAATCGGTAATCGTCCCCTTTCGCTGCTGAACGATAGCGTAGGCACAAAGGATATGAAACAGGATCCCGCCGGTCACTTTCGTCGTATCGATCAGATATACGTCGTCAAAATCCCGAACGGCAATCTGTGCATTCTGAAAACTGCTGGACACTGCGGAAGCATACGCAAAATGCATGATCACACAGTCCGGATGCTCCGCGCGGATCCCGTTGAACAGATCCAGATACTCCCCCACATTCGTCGCCGACGTAGTGGGTATTTTTTTTGTATCTTTATAATATGCGTAAACATCGTCCACCGGGATACTTCCGTCCTGATAATCAACCCCTCCCATGACAAGATGCATAGGGGCAATCCGGATCCCATATTGCTCCGCTATCTCACGCGGTGTGTCAGATCCGGTTTCCGTGCTGAAAATAATCTCTCTCATTGGTATCTTTCCTTCTCCTCTGTAAAGTTTCAATCTTTATATAACATAGTTTTTAAAACCACATCGTATATGATATACCTTTCTCTCCCGTATGGCAAGAGTTTTCATGGATAAAACACATAGGAAAGCCAACACTTTATCACTTTACAAAAACAAGGTCTTTCCTATGAAACAAAAAAAGGCCACCCCGAAAAACAGGAGCAGCCTGCTGCCAACATGTTATACTCAGATATCCACCGCTATGCACTCATCCGTCTCCAGACTGTCCAGAGACTGATTTGTCAGTACAATTCCAAGAAGCGCCGCACGCATCAGAAGCCGTGCCAGAACTGTGGTAAGTAATACAACGCCTGCCGCAGCAAACAATGCAAACTCTAACATCTGCTATCCCTTCTTTCTCTCCTATCTTATATGCTGTAAACAGGTTACCATAGAACTCTTTCGTTTCTTTTATTCGTCATC
>JAJQCB010000232.1 GCA_021203005.1 Clostridiales bacterium
CGTACGTTCGGTGCTGTGAGAGGACGGCGGCTAATCACCGCCTCCTACTCGATTGTATACATCCGTGAATAGTAATATACATTGGATAGAAATAGCCTGAATCATAATAGTTTATAATAGTTTCATAGAGAAAACTTTTTTTGAGTATGAATAGGAAAAAACTGGTGACTACAAATTATACTGTCCGCATCGGTTTACAAGCTCCTGTCAGATGTGCACTTGTTTCTGATCTGCATGACCGTGATCCGTCCATGGTCCTGGAAGTGCTCCGAGAGGAAACCCCGGATCTTATTCTGGCGGCGGGAGATCTGATGGCGGGGCATACGCATGGCGGACAGTGGCGGGTTTTCAGTGCAGGCGGGAAAAAGAGAGGTATACCGGTTTTTGCGCCGGGGCAGGGATTGTTTCCGAAGTATGCGTATGGAAGATATGGAAAAATGGTTGTCAGCTCCGGTGTTTCGAACACGACGGAGATCCTGAGATTTGGAAATCCGTGCGAAGTGGTGATGCTGGAGCTGGATTAGATTTTATGGAAAAATGACAAAAAAAGAAAAAATAACTCTGGAAAAATGACAAAAATCAAGAAAATCACCTTGGAAAAATGACTGCACAGGAGTATAATAAACCAGTCAGGAGGTGTTTTTTATGTTGAAAAGGAAGATCTCGAAAGAAATTGCTGCATGGATAGTTAGTGACGACAAAGCGATGCTTGTCTATGGCGTCCGCCAGGCGGGAAAGACATTTATTATACGGGAGTGCCTAAGAGAGGCTGGATGTGATTATATAGAATTTAATCTGATCCGCCAACCTGAGATTGTATCTGTCCTCGAGAGTGCCGGAAGCGTGGATGACCTTATTTTAAAACTTTCATTATATGGAGAAAGAAAGATTACACCGGGGAAAACATTTCTTTTTTTTGACGAGATACAGCGATATAAAGACGTAGTTACAAAGATAAAATTCTGGGTAGAAGACGGGAGATTTAAATATATTCTAAGTGGCTCTCTGTTGGGAGTTGAGATCGTAAATCTGAAGTCTGCTCCTGTGGGATATCTGAAATCTGTCACCATGTATCCGCTTGATTTTGAAGAGTTTCTACAGATTTTTGAGGTTTCAGAGGAAGTGCTTGCACACCTGAAAAACTGCTTTGAATGGCGAATCCCTGTGGATGATTTGATTCACACAAAAATTATGGATATGTTCTATCTCTACCTCATTATAGGCGGGATGCCCGCTGCAATTGAAAAATACCGAAATTCTGGCGATATCAATATGGTGATTGATGAGCATAGAGCGATCATCGAACAGTACAAACTTGATTTTACACAGTATGAGGACGAAAACCGCAGGCTTGTACTTTCCCGTATTTATGATATGATACCGGCAGAATTGAATGAAAAAAATAAGAGATTTATGGTGGCCGATATCAAAAAAAATCTTCGCTTTGAGCGTGTGCAGAATAGTTTTATGTGGTTGTGGAAAGCGGGGGTAGCGCTTCCGGTTTTTAATGTTACAGAACCATCTGTGCCGTTGATGCTGAATGAAAAAAGCTCTCTTTTTAAATTATTTCTTTCGGATGTGGGATTACTTACTACGATTTATGGGAGAGCAACAAAACTGAAAATTATTAATAAGGAGTCTGATTTAAATAAAGGCGCTATTTGTGAGAATGTGGTAGCGCAGGAGTTGAATGCGCATGGATTTCCTCTGTATTATTACAATGGGAAAAAGACGGGTGAATTGGACTTTGTTCTTGAGTATCATGGGGAAACGCTTCCTGTCGAGGTAAAAAGCGGGAAAGATTATGAGCGCCACTCGGCGTTAAATAAAGTTGTCTCTGAGAACAAGTATCATACGCGGGAAGCGATCGTGTTTTCCAATGAGAATGTAATGCAAAAAAATAATGTCGCCTATTTACCTGTTTATATGGTTATGTTTTTGAGTAATGATGATATAGAGTTTGCTGATATATCTTTAGATCAATTTAAGATTTGAGAGGGAGTAGTAGAAATTTGAAGAAATACAGATATATTTTCTGGGATATGGATGGTACGATCGTCAACACCTATGAGGGAGTATCAAAATCTGTGCAGTATGCGCTGGAGCCATATGGAATACAGATTGAAGAAAAAGATGTTCTCCGCTGCTTCATCGGTCCGCCCTTAAGGGAATCCTTTCCGAAGTATGCCGGAATTCCTCAGGAGCAGGTGGAGGAAGTGGTTGCGCGCTTCCGGGAACGGTACAATCCCATCGGTGTTTTCGAGTGCGAGCTTTTTCCCGGAGTGAGAGAGACCATGCAGCGCTTCCGGGAGGCAGGGCTGGTTCAGGTGCTGACCTCCTCCAAACTGGAGGAGAGGTGCAGAGACATTCTGAATAAATTTGGGCTGACGGAATATCTGGATGAAATCGTGGGGGCAAGCCCGGATGGGAAGATTGACTCCAAAATTGAGGTGCTGCAGGAGGCGTTTCGGCGTCTCTCCGTGTCATACTCGGACAAAGAGGCTTCGGATTCGGTGCAATTCCGAAATAGTGAGGCGGGCGTTTTGCGTTGCCCGGACAATACCGGGTTCCGGAAAGCAGATACAGTTCTGATCGGGGATACAAAGTATGATGCGGATGGTGCGAAGAAAGCTGGGATTGACTGCATCGGTGTATCCTATGGATTCGGGACACGGGAGGAGATTCTGGAGCATGGGGCAATCGCAGTGTATGATGATTTAGGAGTATTAGCTGATGAGTTGATAAAACCATAAAATTCGCGTATTATGATTCCTTGCCAGGTGAAAGATTCCAGTGCTATTCTAATAATAAGGGGTAGACGATTTGAAAGGGGATATTTATGCTGAGACCAACTGCGGTTCATGTGGAAGCGATATGTGCATTCCAAATACTTGTAGAATTTGATAATGGAGAAAAAAACGTTTTGACGTTGAACCTTATATCAAGGGTGAATGGTATGGAAAATTGAGGGTTTATGAGTATTTTAAACGGGTAACTACAGATGGGTTTACAGTTGTCTGGCCGGAGGGGCAGGATATCTGTCCGGATGAGTTATATGATTTAGGACAATTGGTATCTTAGTTTTTTCGACTCTGTTGATTTTTTTGAATTTAATTGTATGGATATTAGGAATAAAAAAAGATAATTCCTGCTACTGTCTGAAAATAAAGGGAAATTATGTATAATTACAAATAATCTGACAATTTAACAAATATTTCTACTTTACAAAGCCGGAAAACTGTTGTATAGTGGTTTTCAGCAAGTCAAAGGAGACTGTTCCCTTAGGGGAATAGTCTTTTTTCTTACCATAAAATATCACATGGTAAGAAAGTTGGCTTTGCTGTGACAATGCAGCGAATCAATCAGAGAGCTACATAGAAAGGAATTGAGCGATGGAAAATTTTCAGATGAATGAATCCAATGCGCATCCGGCTGGGTTATATGACCCTCGCTTTGAGCACGACAACTGCGGCATCGGCGCGGTTGTGAATATCAAAGGCATTAAGACGCACCAGACCGTGGAGAACGCATTGAAGATCGTGGAGAACTTAAAGCACCGCGCAGGAAAGGACGCCGAAGGAAAGACCGGCGACGGCGTGGGTATTCTTTTGCAGATTTCCCACAAGTTTTTCAGCAAGACGATGGCGGCGCAGGGAATCGATCTGGGCGGAGAGAGAGACTACGGTATCGGTATGTTTTTCTTCCCGCAGGATGAGCTGAAGCGCAATCAGGCGAAAAAAATGTTTGAGGTGATCGTAGAGCGCGAGGACCTGGAGTTTCTGGCCTGGCGTGAGGTGCCGATTAACCCGTCGGTGATCGGAAAGAAAGCTTTGGACTGTATGCCTTACATCATGCAGGCCTTTATCAAGCGGCCGGACGATGTGGAGAAAGGCCTCAATTTTGATCGGAAGCTCTATGTAGCCCGACGGATTTTTGAGCAGTCTAACGATAATACCTATGTGGTATCCTTATCGAGCAGGACGATCGTATATAAGGGTATGTTCCTTGTGAACGAGCTGCGGCTGTTTTTCGATGATCTTCAGAATGAAGATTATGAGTCGGCCATCGCTACCGTGCACTCCCGTTTTTCAACGAATACGAATCCCAGCTGGGAGCGCGCACATCCGAACCGTTTTATTGTACATAACGGAGAGATCAATACCATCCGCGGCAATTCGGACAAGATGCTGGCCCGCGAGGAGACCATGGAATCCGAACATCTGGAAGGGCAGCTTTCCAAGATTCTTCCGGTGGTCAATGTGGCGGGTTCTGACTCGGCCATGTTAGACAATACGTTGGAATTTCTGGTGATGAGCGGTATGGAGCTTCCGCTGGCAGTGATGATCACGATCCCGGAGCCCTGGGAGAACAACCACATCATGTCCCAGAAGAAAAAGGATTTCTACCAATATTATGCGACGATGATGGAGCCGTGGGACGGCCCGGCATCCATTGTGTTTTCCGATGGAGATCTGCTGGGAGCGGTCCTGGATCGCAACGGCCTGCGCCCGTCCCGCTATTATATTACCGATGATGATTACCTGATTCTCTCCTCGGAGGTGGGCGTGCTGGATATCGACCCGACAAAGATCGTGGCAAAGGATCGCCTGCGCCCGGGCAAGATGCTTCTTGTGGATACGATGAAAGGAAAGGTCATCGACGATGAGGAATTAAAAGAAAATTATGCGGGCAAGCAGCCTTACGGTCAGTGGATTGACGAGTACATGCTGGAGCTGAAAGACTTAAAGATTCCAAATGAGCGTGTACCGCGCTACAGAGGAGAGGATTTAAGCCGCATGCAGAAAGCGTTCGGCTACTCCTATGAATCCATGAAAAATGTCATGATTCCGATGGCCAGGGATGGCCAGGAGGGGACCGCTGCGATGGGGATTGATATCCCCCTGGCGGCGCTTTCCGATGATCACCAGCCGTTGTTTAATTATTTTAAGCAGCTGTTTGCGCAGGTGACCAACCCGCCTATCGACGCGATCCGCGAGGAGGTTGTTACCTCAACGACCACCTATGTGGGCGAGGACGGCAACATTCTGGAGGAGATGCCGGAAAACTGCCAGGTATTGAAAATCCGCAATCCGATTCTGACGAACACGGATCTGATGAAGATCAAAAATATGAATCGCCCGGGATTTAAGGTTAGCGTGATTTCCCTGATCTACTATAAAAACACCAGCCTGGAAAAAGCCATTGAGCGTCTCTTCGTGGAGGCCGACCGTGCCTACCGGGAGGGGGCAAACGTGATGATTCTCTCTGACCGCGGCGTGGACGAGTACCATGTAGCGATCCCGTCCCTCCTGGCGGTTTCCGCCCTGCAGCAGCAGCTGGTGCAGACGAAAAAGAGGACGGCCGTTGCTTTGATTTTAGAGAGCGGCGAACCCCGGGAAGTGCACCATTTTGCCACGCTGCTCGGCTATGGTGCCTGCGCGATCAACCCGTATCTGGCGCAGGACACTATCATGCAGCTGATCGACGATCATCTTCTGGACAAGGATTACTACGCAGCAGTCGATGATTATAATTCAGCAGTGCTGCATGGTATCGTAAAAATTGCCTCCAAGATGGGTATTTCAACGCTCCAGTCCTACGAGGGTTCCAAGATTTTCGAGGCGATCGGCATCGACAAGGCTGTCATTGACAAATATTTTACCGGCACCGTCAGCCGCATCGGCGGCATCGGCATGAAAGACATCGAACACGATGTGGATGTGCTTCACTCCAGAGCCTACGATCCGCTGGGACTGGGCACGGAGAAAACGCTGGACAGCGTGGGGCGGCATGAGATGCACAGCGGTGCGCAGAAACACCTGTACAATCCGCAGACCATCCATCTGCTGCAGCAGTCCACCCGGCGCGGCGACTACGACCTGTTTAAACAATATACTGCGTTGGTGAACAATGAGACGGATGTGATGAACATCCGCGGGACACTGGATTTTGTCTATCCGAAACAAGGCGTACCCATCGATGAGGTGGAGAGCGTGGACTCCATCGTGACGCGGTTTAAGACCGGCGCCATGTCCTACGGTTCCATCTCCCAGGAGGCGCACGAGTGTCTGGCTGTCGCGATGAACCGGCTGCACGGGAAATCCAATTCCGGTGAGGGCGGTGAGAGCCTGGAACGCCTGGATACGGACCGTTGCTCAGCGATCAAACAGGTGGCCTCGGGACGATTTGGCGTGACCAGCCGTTATCTGGTCAGCGCACAGGAGATTCAGATCAAGATGGCGCAGGGTGCAAAACCCGGCGAGGGCGGCCATCTTCCCGGGAAGAAGGTTTATCCCTGGATTGCGAAGACGAGGATGTCTACCCCCGGCGTGTCGCTGATTTCCCCGCCGCCGCATCACGATATCTACTCTATCGAGGATCTGGAGCAGCTGATTTTCGATCTGAAAAATGCAAATAATAAGGCGCGGATTTCCGTTAAACTGGTCTCGGAGGCCGGTGTCGGAACGGTCGCAGCAGGTGTTGCAAAGGCCGGTGCACAGGTTATCCTGATCTCAGGATATGACGGCGGCACAGGCGCGGCGCCCCAGAGTTCCATTCACAATGCGGGACTTCCCTGGGAGCTTGGCCTGGCGGAGACGCACCAGACGCTGATCATGAACGGCCTGCGGAACAAAGTCCGCATTGAGACCGACGGCAAGCTGATGAGCGGCCGGGATGTGGCGATCGCCGCTATGCTCGGCGCGGAGGAGTTCGGCTTTGCCACAGCTCCGCTGGTGACCATGGGCTGCGTGATGATGCGCGTCTGCAATCTGGATACCTGCCCGGTGGGCGTCGCTACCCAGAATCCGGAGCTGCGGAAACGTTTTTCCGGAAAACCGGAATACGTGATGAACTTTATGCGGTTTATTGCCCAGGAGCTGCGCGAGTATATGGCAAAGCTCGGCGTCCGCACTGTGGATGAACTGGTGGGCCGGAGCGATATGCTGAAAGTGAGAGAAAACCTCACCGGCAACGCGGCGAAGCTGGATTTGACTAATATCCTCCAGAATCCTTTTGCGGGGCCGAAGGATAAAGTCATCTATGATCCGAAGAAGATTTATGATTTTGAACTGGAAAAATCCATCGACGAGCGGGTACTTTTAAAGCAGATGGGTGCTGCGCTGGAGCAGAAGCAAAAGCGCAGCATTGAGATCAGCGTCTCCAACGTCAACCGTTCTTTCGGAACAATTTTCGGTTCGGAGATTACGCGCCGGTATCGTGATACGCTGGAGGATGACACCTATATTGTAAAATGCAACGGAGCCGGAGGCCAGAGCTTCGGAGCGTTTATTCCTAAGGGTCTGACGCTTGAACTGGTGGGCGACAGCAACGATTATTTTGGAAAAGGTTTATCCGGCGGTAAATTGATTGTCTATCCGCCGAAGGGAGTGCGATTTAAACAGGATGAAAATATCGTCATCGGAAACGTGGCGCTCTACGGTGCGACCAGCGGAAAAGCCTTTATCAACGGTGTGGCGGGCGAGCGTTTCTGTGTGCGAAATTCCGGTGCGATTGCTGTCGTCGAGGGCGTGGGCGACCACGGATGTGAATATATGACCGGCGGCCGGGTTGTAGTGCTCGGCAAGACAGGCAAAAACTTTGCGGCCGGTATGAGCGGCGGTGTGGCTTACGTCCTGGATGAGGACAATGATTTTTATACCCGCACAAATAAGGAAATGGTGTTCACGGAGAGTCTGACCAATAAATATGATGTACTGGAACTGAAGAACCTGCTCCAGGAGCATGTGACATTGACTAATTCCGAGAAAGGCAAAGAGGTTCTGGAAAACTTCGGCGAGTATCTTCCGAAGTTTAAGAAGGTCATTCCGTATGATTACCACAATATGCAGACCGCCATCGTCCAGATGGAGGAAAAAGGTTACAACGTAGAGCAGGCGCAGATTGAAGCGTTCTATTCCAAGTTTGAGCATTAAAGGAGGGGAGAGAAAATGGGAAAACCAACTGGATTTCTGGATTACGACCGTGAGGTCAGCAAGGATATCGACTCGAAAGAGCGTATCAAAAATTTTAATGAGTTTCATGTGTATCTCTCCAAAGAGAAGCAGCAGATTCAGGGCGCGCGCTGCATGGCCTGCGGTGTTCCGTTCTGTCAGTCCGGCATGGTGCTGATGGGGATGGTCAGCGGCTGCCCGCTGCACAACCTGGTGCCGGAGTGGAACGACCTTGTCTACCGCGGCAACTGGGAACAGGCTTATGAGCGCCTGGTAAAGACGAATAACTTTCCGGAGTTTACCTCCCGGGTCTGCCCGGCACTTTGTGAGAAAGCGTGTACCTGCGGTCTGCATGATGAACCGGTTTCTGTCCGGGAAAATGAGCACGGCGTGATTGAAAACGCCTACGCCATGGGCTACGCGAAAGCGAAACCGCCAAAAGCCCGCACCGGCAAGAAAGTGGCGGTTATCGGTTCCGGCCCGTCCGGTCTGGCTGTCGCGGATCAGCTCAACAAGCGCGGACATCTCGTCACCATCTATGAGAGAGATGACCGCCCGGGCGGATTGCTGATGTACGGAATCCCGAATATGAAGCTGGAAAAACAGATCGTGGAGCGCAAGGTGGAAGTTATGAAAGAGGAGGGGATCACCTTCCTCACCGGCATTGATGTGGGACGCGACGAGAAAGCGGCGCAGCTGTTGAAGGAATATGACGCTGTTGTTCTTGCCTGCGGTGCAAAAAATCCCCGGGATATCAATGCGCCGGGCCGGGACGCTAAGGGAATTTACTTTGCGGTGGATTTCCTGTCCCAGACCACGAAAAGTCTCCTGGATTCTGATCTGAAAAATAAAAAATATGTCTCCGCTAAGGGCAAGCATGTCGTCATCATCGGCGGCGGCGATACCGGCAACGATTGTGTGGGCACTTCCATCCGCCACGGCGCGAAGAGCGTGACGCAGCTGGAGATGATGCCGAAAGCACCCGATGAGCGCGCGGAGAACAATCCCTGGCCGGAGTGGCCGAAAGTCTGCAAGACGGATTACGGCCAGGAGGAAGCCATCGCCATGTACGGCCATGACCCCCGCATCTACACTACCACGGTAAAAGAGTTTCTGAAGGATAAAAACGGAAACCTGAAAGGAATCATCACCGTGAAGCTGGAGAGCAAAAAGGACGAGAAGACCGGACGCTTCATGATGGTACCCGTGGAGGGCACCGAGAAGAAGATGGACGCTGACCTGGTACTCATCGCAGCCGGATTCCTCGGAACCGAAAGCTACATTGCAGACGATTTCGGGGTGAAGCTGAATGCGAGAACCAACGTGGCTACGGAAGAAGGTTCTTACAAGACAAATGTGAAGAAAGTCTTTACTGCCGGCGATATGCACCGGGGACAGTCCCTGGTCGTCTGGGCCATACGCGAGGGCCGTGAGGCCGCCAAGCAGGTGGATGAGGCACTGATGGGATACAGTTACCTTTCTGTGCAGTAGTTGGGAGAGGAGAACGGCGGCCCCCGCTGGGGCCGCCGTCCTCCTCTCATTAACGTTGTGGGAAAGATCGAGTCTACTTCAGATATTCATAAATTTCATCCTGATATTTTTCATAGATTTCATAAACTTCCGCCAGTTCTTCTTCTGTCAGTGATTCCTGGAGGTATGACTGGATGGAGGCGGTGTCGCCCTGGGCGACATAGGAGGAAATATCGGAAATGGTCTGTGAATCCAGATGGTCATTGCAGATTTCCTCTATGGTCTCCTGATCCTCCTCGCTTATCATGTCCATGATTTCTTCCACTTCTTCCGAATCAATATCTGTGCCGGTGATGGAGGATATCTGTGTCTCAATGACTTTTTCAGCAACAGCAGATACCAGTTTTTGCTTAAGAGGCCGGATCACAAAGAAAAAGGCGATCAGGATGACGATTACCAGTATAATAATGATGAGCAGGAATTTTTGCAACGTACGTTTTTTGCGTCGCTTTTTTGTGTGTTTCGACATGGAAAACTTCCTCCTGTTACTATCGGGTTTTGTGGTCTTTGTATGCTTTACAAGACCCTTTTTTTATGTTTCAATAGGGATGGTATCATAAAAGCTGCGGAAAGAAAACCGGCAGGAGATATTTTTCATACTTATTTCAGATTTTGTAATTATTCAGAACCAGACAGAACAGCAGCATTTTCGAGCCTGGTTCTGAATATTTGGCAAAATGATGTATTCAGGAGGAGACAGGATGGCGCTTATTTTTTTTGACATCGACGGCACTCTCTGGGATCGCGAGAATATTATCCCGGAAAGCACAAAGACGGCTCTGCGTCTGCTGAAAGAGAACGGACATCAGATTTTTCTCTGCAGCGGGAGGACGCGGGTCTTTATCCGGAGCGAAGAGCTGTTTTCCATGGACTTTGACGGGGTCTTAAGCGGCTGCGGCACGCACATCGAGTATCATGGCCGTGAGATATTATATAAAAAAGTGGAGGATGAGCTGCTGGCGCGTTCTGTGCAAATGTTTTATGACTATGACATGCCCATGGTCATGGAGGGGCGTGACATGCTGTTTATGGACGCGGATATCATCAGCCGGGACGGATATGGGAGATTTCTGCTGGAGGTTATGAAAGATTATATCGAGCCAATCCGGGATAACCGGGAAAACTGGGAGGTCAGCAAGTTCAGCGTGCTGATCGGAGGCACAAAATACCGGGATGTCATGGAAGCGTTAAAAGATAACTATGAGTTTTTAGTGCACGGAGATATTGTCATGGAGGTTGTTCCAAAAGGATATTCTAAGGCGACGGGGATTGCCGCGGTCTGTGATCTGCTGGGCGTGGACAGGAAAGATACCTATGCGTTCGGGGACAGTGCGAATGACCTGGATATGCTGGATTATGTGGGAACCGGAATTGTCATGGGCAACGGGACGGACGTGGCGAAAGAACACGCGGATTATGTGACGGACGATATCCATGCGGACGGGATTTATAACGCGTGTAAAAAGTTTACACTTATTTAATGGGGTCTGACCCCGGTAAAAAAGCATAAACTTTCTAAAAAATCATTCATATGATTTACTGCTTGGATCATGGAGTTTGCCGCTTCAGGAGGAATATTTTCCAGAACTCTGCCATATGCTGTATGTGTATGATGTAAATGATTTTAGTGATGAGAAAAATTTCACGAAATTATATATACAGATTTTGCAAAAAATTGAAATGATAAGAAAAAAGGAGTATATATGAGAATATACGAGAAATAAAGAGAGATGGGTACATTTCCTGGAATTAAATGCATTTGCGCCCGGGGATGAAAATTACTATTATATGACCAGTGGTTAGCACTCGGGAGAAATGAGTGCTAACAAAATATAAACTGATATGAATTAAAAAAAGGAGGATTTATCATGAAGTTAGTGCCTTTGTGTGACAGAGTTGTATTGAAACAGTTGGAAGCGGAAGAGACGACCAAGTCCGGAATCATCCTGACCAGTTCTTCCCAGGAGAAGCCGCAGGAAGCTGAGGTGATCGCGGTTGGCCCCGGCGGACTGGTAGACGGCAAGCAGGTAGAGATGCTTGTAAAGGAAGGAGATAAAGTCATTTACTCCAAATATGCAGGCAATGAGGTGAAGCTTGACGGCGAGGAATATATCATCGTAAAACAGAATGATATCCTGGCAATCGTAGAGTAACACATAAGGGAACGTTTTTGTTGCAGTCCTGTATTATCATGTAATCAGTGAAGCAGATTGTTTCGGATGACCGGAACAAGGATGAAGCCGGGCTGCATGAGAATTGCATTATAATAATATCAGTAATTAACCTGAATTATTCACGGCATAACAGCGGGAGCCGCTGAAAACCGCGTAG